>CBFDEE010000090.1:0-8760 GCA_965603745.1 uncultured Bacteroides sp.
TTTATTCATCCCGAGATCGTCCCCGAACCGGATGACATCCACCAGGTCCCCGAACGAACGACATTTTTTTCCAGGCCATCCAGGTGCATGTCTGTCGGGGTATTAAGTAGCCCATTTACCTTTTCCGGGTCAGTCAGGAGATTCGCAAGGAAATTATCCATTCTCCTGAGGAAAAATCCCAGTTCAAGCAATTTAACACCCCCTGACATTACAATTGCCTTGCCGGAAGAAGAACGCATTGGGCTGATCCTGTCCCTCAGTTCATCCGCACCCGTATTCGTATATTTAGTGTGCGAGTGAGCGACCCAGTTAATGGAGTTCAGGGCATTCTTAATATTACTGAAATCATCAGGTAAGGCGTTTTCCCAGAGAAAATGTACCTGGTCGAACACAGCGGCATCTGCAGGCTTTTTCGAAAGAACAATGCCACTGTCGTTTGTGGTGTAAAAGGATCCTGCATTATCCTTCTCCGGCCTTTACCAGCCTGGGAATTCTCCCCTGCTGCCGTCCGCAAGGCCAACTTCGTGCCAGTCATGCTCGGGCCCGGTGAAGAGACGGTTTACATCAAGGACATCCACCCCGAACAGCATGATTATTTCTTCATCGACATTTGCCAGTTGCTGGACAACGTCAAAGATCCTTGTCGGTCTTTTCATGCCCATGAAGGCTTTCAGCCGGTTATATGCAATCGCAGAGATTCCGGTTACTGTTGATCAGCCAAGGTCCAGTGGTACCTTATCGGGCTGCCGGTGGTCAATATTTGCCATTATACGTTCTCTGGAAGTCATGATCATTTTACTTTCAGCACGACACCAAACTTTATATTGCTAATGTTGCCCATTAGCTCAGGTGAAATGTAAAAATCGTCATAGATTTTTGTTCCGCGCATGAAATCGAAATAAAATCCCATATCCAGGCGGTCGCTGATTTTCAGAGGTGTGGAAGACAATCCGAAAACCGGTCCCAGGGAAAACCGGTTGAAAGTGTAATCGGGGACCGTACCGCTGTCTTCAATATTTTCGTAGATACGGTACCCGCCGGACAAACCGAGTTTTAACAGCAAACGCCCACGGTTGTTTTCATCCCTGAAGAATTGAATATTATAGGTAAGAGGAAGCCTTAGTTCTCCATACCTGAAGTCTCTCTTACCGTCGTAGTTCTCTGTAATATCCATGTAGGTAAAAGACTGGTTGTAATTAAGGAAATCAATGCCGGTCTCGACCATCCTGCCCCGGATGTCAAACACCGGGTGAATGCCAATATTGGCACTGGCCCTGGTTGCCCCGGAAACAGCATCAATGTCGGAATTTTCAATGATGCCCCCCCAGTTGGCACCAGCCTGGATATCATAAGTCGTCTCGATTGCCGCACATCCGGAAAGGAGGACGAACAAAGGTAAGATGAAAAACGGGACTCTCATTTTTTGAGGATTATGTTGACATCGGATAGGTTAAAGGGTTTCGTTCGCGGTACGGTCCTTAATATATGTCGAAGTTATGATTTTTTATTGTATTGATAATCCGCCCCGATTATGTTAAATTGTTCCTTTAAACCAACCAGTAATGCACAGCAGAAGAAATTTTATTCGCAACAGTTTACTGGCCGTAACAGGGGCCGGTCTATCAGAGAAGTTGTTTTCAAGATCAGACCAAACCCGGAAAGCAGGGAAAAATGATAGAAAATCCGTTTACCGCATCCTGGGGAAAACAGGAATTTCAGTTCCCGTTATAAGCATGGGAACAGGCAATTGCGATAATCCCAATCTTGTCAGGGAGGCCCTGGATCAGGGTGTTAAATTATTTGCCACGTCAGAATATTACCAGAACGGCAATAATGAAAAAATGCTGGGTGAGGTGTTAAAAGACAGGCCCAGGGATTCCTTTATGGTCATGACCGGGACCAATGGAGGACTTGCCATCGATCACAGAGCGGGAATATTCCTGCCGGAGACCAATCCAGAGGTCTACATGGAGCATGTCAACGGTTGCCTCAAGCGCCTGCAGGTTGACCATTTGGATATTCTATCAATGGGTTTCGGGGCCAAAAGAGAATCCGTTTTCTACGAACCAATATTAAAGGCATTAGAGACAATACAAAAACAGGGAAAAGCCAAATACTTGTCACTGGCCACGCACAGCCGGGAGCCGGAAGCGGTCAGAGCTGCTGCAGATACCGGCATCTATGATTTTGTTACGGTAGCGTATAATTTCAGGAGAGAAAACCGGGAAGAAACTGCCAAAGCCCTGGAGTATGCTGCCGAAGCCGGATTGGGAATAATAGCCATGAAAACCATGGCGGGAGTATACTGGGATAAGGAAAGGACACTCCCAATCAACACAAGAGCAGCATTGAAATGGGTGCTGAAAAACGATAATATCCATACCACTATCCCCGATTGCTCCACCTTCGATGAACTGTACCAGGACCTGGACATCATGGCGGACATGGAACTGACGGAAGAAGAAAAAAACGATCTAAAGCCCCCAACAACGGAATCGACCACGAGCATTTACTGCCAGCAATGCGGCGAGTGTGTTTCACAATGCCCGGGCGGACTGGATATTCCAACTATAATGAGGTCTTATATGTATGCCTACGGTTACCGGAACCTGGACCTGGCCCGGAATACCATGGACCTCGCACAGATTAAGAGTGATCCCTGCAAGGATTGTCAGGCATGCCGGGTGGAATGCCGGATGGGTTTTGATATCCGCAGAAAGATCATGGATATTGCAAGGATCAGAGATATCCCGGAAGACCTGATCCGTCACGCCTGAGCCAGGGCCGCCCGTCATTCATACTTGAGCGAATCGGCCGGATTTGTATGTGCAGCTTTCAGGGTCTGGTAGATGACAGTGATCCATGCTATTACCAGCGCTAAGACTGTTGCTAGAATAAAAATCCAGATGCCGAGATCGACCCGGTAAGCGAATTCCTGCAGCCAATTCCTTGCCCAGAACCATGCCAGGGGGCAGGCAATCACCGATGCGATCAGGATAAGCCAGGTGAATTCTTTCACCAGGAGTAAGGATACCTGTGCAATATTGGCACCCATAGCCTTTCGGATGCCGATTTCCCGGGTACGACGTTCAGCAATATAGGCTGCCAGTCCGAAGAGTCCCATGATGGCAATAAATATGGCCAGGCCCGCAAAATAACGGAATACCATTCCAAGTCTCTGGTCGCCCCTGTACATGTGATCGAAGTTCTCGTCCATAAAGGAGTAATTAAACGGGTACTGGGGACTGATCTTCTTCCATTCCTTTTCAATATCTTTCAGGGTACCGGCAATATTTTCCGGATGGATCCGGATATTGGCATAATTTATCCAGCTATCACCCCATACGAACATCAGGGGGGCAATCTCCTGGCGGAGGGATTTGTAGTGAAAATCCTTCATAACACCTATTATATCGATCTTCTTTACAGGGATTGCCGTCACATACCAATTGGGGTGGTCGAAATGTTTTCCGACGACACTGTCCATATAAAGGCTTGTAACGAGGGCTTCATTGACCAGGCATGCACGTTGCTTTTCTGTCTGCAGGTCCCATGAAAAATTCCTTCCTTCCGCGAGGTTAATTTCCATGACATCCAAATAATCCGGATCAACCTGGTATACTACCGGGTTTACATCCTTTCCATCCAGGGTAAAACCCTCGAAATTGTCCCCGGCACCGGGCACCGTATAAGAATAGGAAACCGCTTCAACGGAGGGATAACTTAACAAGTTTTCGCGGAAGGCATCGCTGTTTTTCCTGATCTCCCGGTTGAGCGGCACCGTGAGGATATGATCCTTATTGAATCCGAGGTTTTTATTGCGCAGGTATTGCAACTGGTAATATACGACGGTTGTTCCTGTGATCAGTATTATGGAAATGGTAAACTGGAACACGATCAGGAATTTTCTGAGTATCCTGGCAGATCTCCCGCTGGTTCTCTCCCCTTTTAATACACTGACAGGCTTGAAGGATGTAAGATAGACCGCAGGATACAGGCCAGCACACACACCTATTATAATAATCGCTGCCAGTATCAGCAAGAGGTTGAGAGGTTTCTCAAGGTATGCGATCCTAAGATCTTCACCGACAATGTTTTCAAATACCGGAAATACGAGTTCGACCAACAAAAGTCCCAAAAGGGTGGCCAGAAGGGTAACGATAAGGGATTCGGATAGGAACTGGTAGATAAGTCTGTTTCTCCGGGAACCCACTACCTTTTTAATGCCCACTTCCATGGCACGGACG
Source organism: uncultured Bacteroides sp. (assembly GCA_965603745.1). Lineage (GTDB taxonomy): Bacteria > Bacteroidota > Bacteroidia > Bacteroidales > SM23-62 > SM23-62. The sequence continues at coordinate 4,248 of CBFDEE010000090.1, forward strand.
GAAGCCCTGGCCGTTGATATGTTTATGAAATTCACGCAGGCGATCAGGATGATGAATACGGCGATTATAATAAAAATGAGCACGAACTGGAAGTTTCCATGCCTTGCACCGGAATCCCCTACTTCCCGGGCAAAATAAATATCCTTCATTGGCCTGAAATAGGCACTCCAGGTAACTTCGTCCTCATCCGGTTCTCCAAAGACTTCCCTTGCCCTTTCATGGGAATAATGGTTCAATTTATCATTGGCATTCTCAAGGGATACGTTCTCGTCGAGTTCAATATAGGTAGCGTACTGGGTGGTCCTGTAATTATAAAGGTGTTGATCCCCATACATAGCTCCCAGTGTAACAAAAGAGAGGAGCATATCAAAACGATGGTGAAAATTCGGAAGGTCCCGGATAATCCCGGTGATGAGAACAGCTTCCCCGCCGGACTTCAGGATCGTTTTACCCATTGCATCCTCATCGTCGAAAATCTTCCTGGCCATGCTTTCCGTCAGAACAGCCTGCCAGGGTTGTGTCAGGGCCGTTACCGGATCACCGGCGATCATTTCAAAATCAAACTGATCGAATACATTGCTGTCTGCATAGGCAAGAGAAGGGATCCTGTACTTGGTGTTCTCATACTCCCAGAATTGTCCCCCGATAAATTTAAACCGGACACAGGATCTTGCCTCCGGAAGACTACTGACAATATCGGGTCCCATGCCAGACATGGTCCAGGCATTAAGCTGACCGTTAAAATTAAATTCCAGCCTGCAGAGTGTTTCCTGCTTTGAGATGAATTTGTCATAACTCAGTTCATTGCGGACATAATGCATGATCAGGACAAACACACAGATGCCGATGGCGAGTCCCAGGACATTGATAAGGGTAAGTCCCCTGTTCCGAAGCAGATACCTTAAGGAGGTTATAATATAATGTTTGATCATATTGCCGGATTTATTTATCTGTATCAGCAATTTATTTTCAAATTGAATGCCACCTATCGTAAAATACTGATTTTGTTTTATTTATCAAATCAAGTTTTCCTGAACCGTAAATAAAAGTGTGCGATTTCGAAACAGTTACTGTGTGAAATCGTTACAGTTTTGTTAAATTGCCGGTATGGAAGAGAGGTCGGAGATACGCAAAGCCAGCATACTGGTTGTCGATGATGATTACGACGTTCTGAAATCGGCCCTGGTATTCCTTCGGCGGTTTTATTCAGAGGTAAGCATTGAACAGGTCCCCGAAAACCTGCTTCCGAAAATCGAAAAAGAGCATTTCGACGTTATCCTGCTCGACATGAATTTCCGGAAAGGAATCAGGGACGGGGAAGAAGGGCTGGCCTGGCTGAAACGCATACGTGAACTGGATAAAGATGCCGTTGTTGTCATGATTACGGCTTTCGGTGATGTTGATATTGCCGTAAAAACGATCAGGGCGGGAGCTGTGGATTTTATCCTCAAGCCCTGGAAGAATCAGAAACTGCTTGCGACGATAAATGCTGCCCTTGAGATAAGGAATACGAGAAAGGAACTGGTTAAACTTAAAATTTCCCGCAAGGGACTGATTGAAGAATCCACCCGGCAGATCCCGATCATAGGGAATTCACCTGGTCTTAAGAACTGCCTTGAGATTACGGAGAAAGTAGCGGGTACAGATGCGAATGTCCTGGTAACAGGGGAAAACGGCAGCGGCAAGGAATTGATTGCTAAGCATCTCCATAAACTATCCGGACGGAGTGACCATCCTTTCATCAGTGTAGATCTGGGTTCGATCGCAGGAACCCTGTTTGAAAGCGAGTTATTCGGGCATGTAAGGGGAGCTTTCACAGATGCCAGGGAAGACAGGGCAGGAAGATTTGAGCTGGCCCACGGGGGAAGCATTTTCCTGGATGAGATAGGGAACCTGGGGTATGATCTTCAGGCAAAGCTTCTTGCAGCAATACAGAACAAAACTATTTACAGGGTTGGCTCTACACGGGAGGTCTCCGTAGATTTCAGGCTGATCTCCGCCACCAACCGTTCCCTGCCTGAATTGGTAAAATCGGGCGAATTCCGGGAGGACCTGCTTTATCGGATGAATACTGTTGAGATCCGGGTTCCTCCCCTGAGGGCAAGGCCGGAAGATATAGAACCCCTTTTCAAATATTTTCTCGATCTCTTTTCAAGGAAATATGGAAAAAGGGGACTGAAAACGGGACCCCGGATGCTTGACAAACTCAGAAAATACCCCTGGCCGGGGAATATAAGGGAACTTCAGCATGTCGTTGAACGGGCAGTGATCCTCAACGAAGGAAAGGAGTTGAGTTATTCAGATATGATACCGGACACCTATTCTGAAAAAACTGAATCCGCGGATAATAATACCCGGCTGGATGACATGGAAAAACATCATATTCAAAAATTGATTGATAAGAACAGGGGAAATATTACCAGGGCTGCGAAAGACCTGGGAATCTCAAGAACAGCCCTTCACCGGAGAATACGAAAATATGGGCTCTAAACATTATAACCTCGGACTGGTCCTGAGGATCGTCCTTTTGGTCCTGGGCGTGTTCCTTACCGGGAGCTCCTTTGTGTGGATGGGGAGCAGAGATCTTCTGTTCCTCCCCATGGTGACTTCAATGATACTGGCTGCTCAGGTCATTGAACTGGTTTTTTACCTTAAAAGAATGAGCAGGGAGATATCCCGTTTCATCAGCAACATGGACCACAAGGATCTCTCCGAAAAATTTGACGAGAATTCCACAGGCCAGCCATTCAGATCCCTGTACCGCTCATTCAACGATGTGGTGAGCCATTTTGAAAGCATCAAGGTGGAAAAGGAAGCCCAATTCAATTACCTGCATGTAATAATGGAAAGTATTAATACGGGTATCATTTCTGTCAGGGAGGATGGGGAGATCGTATTGATCAATGAATCTGCCAGAGAAATTCTGGGACTGTCCTCAAACCCGAACTGGATAGAGTTGGAGAAAAGACACCCCGCACTGGTATCCGGAATAGATAATATCCGGGGCCGGGGGAACAGGTTAATCGAAGTAAGGACAGGAGATATGCTCAGACAATTATCCGTAAACCTGAGAACAATAAAGATCCTTGATACCGGGTACCGGGTGATCACCTTCCAGGATATCCGAACCGAGATAGAACAAAAGGAGATTGAAGCCTGGCACAAGCTGGTGCAGATCCTCCGGCATGAGATACGGAATTCTGTCACTCCCATTGCCTCCATGTCCGAGACCATACTTATGCTACTTGAGGATCCGAACGGGAATACAAAAAAACTGCACGACCTGAAGGAGGCTGATCTTGATGATATTCACAGCAGTGTCAGGACAATACATGGACGTAGCGAGCGGTTATTCGAATTCGTTGAGAAATACCGGGAGTTAACAAAATTACCACCTCCCAGGGAAGAAATGATATCTGTGAATGAATTACTGGGGAGACTGTTGGATTTATTCAAATCTGAAGCAGAAGGTATAGAGGTCATATTCAGGAAGCTTAAGAAAGATTATACAATTAAGGCAGATCCGGGCATGATCGAACAGGCGCTGATCAATCTCATGCGTAACAGTATCCAGGCATTGAGGGGAAGAGAGAACGGAACGATTGTATTATCCACAAACCATCATAATAACCAGGTACTTATTAATGTTGAAGATAATGGTCCCGGGATAGAACCGGAGATTTTTGAAGACATCTTCCTGCCATTTTATTCAACTAAGGATGAAGGTATGGGGATCGGCCTGAGCCTGACACGGCAGATCATGAACCTGCATGGAGGTACCATAACGGCGGGGAGCCAGCGTGATAAAAAAACGCGATTCAGCCTGGTCTTCAATCAGGATTTCAGTGAAGCGAAACAATAACAAAATCAGATGAAATGTTGATACTACCCTAATATTGATGTAAATTTATGAATAAGAAGAACATGTTTCCTCTCGGAAAATGAAAGTATCGTTTATTCTATCGGTTTTTGCCATCTCTTTTATCGGGTTAAGCGAATCATTCAGCCAGGAAATTCCGCAGGCAAGCCAGTACAGGCTTGTGGTGAAAAAGAAAAATGATCCAGGTAAAACAAGGACTCTTATCCTTGATAAATCCGTTCAGATTACCGTGTACGAACGCTACGATAAAAATGCACTGGATTATGTGGACGATTTGTTGTTTGGTTACGATCCGGGATATATTGAATACAAGGGACCGTGTACCATTATAAACGATTCGGTTCTTATGGTGGATGGAGACAGCATAAATATAAACTCGATAAGGACCATTAAGGCACATGTTGATAAGACGGCGGGTGAAACAGTAATGGGAGCGATCATGCTGGGAAGTGTTCCCCTATGGGGGATCCTGGCTTACCAGGCATTTACCTGGTCAGGATTGGGACAGGTGCTGGGAGTGCTTTTTATATCTGTTCCCGCCGCGACTGCCGGCCTTGCCTGCGCCGGTTTGGGGATATATTACCTTGCTTCCCGGACCATAAACCACAATTACAAGCTCTATAGTAAATGGGA
>CBFDEE010000091.1:0-8663 GCA_965603745.1 uncultured Bacteroides sp.
CGACCTGGTTGTTCATAGCCTCCCGAAAGCCAGGCAAAGGGAATTGTAACGGCAGGCATTATTCCACCATCAGGTTGCATCCCCGGATGTCGCTGTAGTCAAATCTTCCGAGCACCTCAAATCCACCCTCGTCGACAAGTTTTCCTATATCCTGGGTGGCGATGAATGAACAGGAATTTATGTTCGCCAGATCGGTGATGTTGATGCCCCCGGAGCTGTTCCGTGATAAAGCTGACAGCGGATCATACGGGTCGCGGATACTTACATTCATCCAGGGCGGACAGTGAAAGATCCCGTCGCCTGCAGACCATGCCTGGGATAATAGTTCCGTCATTCCATACTCGGAATGTACCGAAGAAATTCCCAGTCCCTTTTTCAGCAGATCATGAAGTTCTTCCCTGGTCATTTCCTTACGCCTGCCTTTCATTCCACCGGTTTCCATAACGATTGTGTTCCGGAGGCTCATGGAATGTCCGGCAGCAAGGTCGGCAAGGGCGAAACTAACCCCGAGAAGAAGTACCTTCTGCCCTTCAGACTCCAGTTTATTGAGTTTGACCGGCAGGTCCTCCAGGCTGTCCAGGTAAAAACCACCGGACGGGTGGCCGCTTTGCCTGATCAGATCAGAAGCCATATAGATAAGAGAGGAATTCTGCCTTTCGAGATAGGAAGGAAGCAGCGCAATGATACAATATTCTTCCGGGCTCCCGTAAAAAAGTTCAAATCCCCTGGTAAAACTCTCGCGGTATAAACTCCCGTCGGTAACATAATGCCTGCTTGCCCGTTCCGAAGTGATCCCGCTGCTTTCAAACACCATTTCGGCTTCCCTGTTTCCCGATATAACCTTATGTTCTCTGAAAAAACCGATCGGAAGGAAGGGAATTTCCGCGGGGTCATTGACCGATCCGGGATCTATCCCCAACAGTTTCATGTAGCGGGCATATACCGGGTTTTCCCTTGCCTGGTACCGGAAGATTTCCATGGCAAGTGCCCTGAATTCCTCTTTCCCGGAAACCGAAAAAATACGCTCTGAAGATAACCCGGCCATGCAATAAAATTATAAAACTCTGCCGAGAAGGTAAGAAACCGGCCCGGACATCGGTCGAATTATTGAGTGAGAGGCAGGTTTAAATAGAAAGGCAGTATTAAATGAGGCACCTTTTTTTGCGTTATCTGCGCAAAAAGCAGTGCCGACTTAATACTGCCTTTTAATTTAGGTTTGAAGGTATTACCCCCTTATCGCCTTGATACCGGGCAGTTCCTTGCCTTCAATGTACTCAAGCATGGCACCTCCCCCGGTCGAAACATAACTCACCTTGTCCTTCATATCGTATTTGTTAACCGCAGCAACGGAATCGCCTCCACCAACAAGGCTGAATGCCCCCCCGGAAGTGGCTGAAACAATGGCTTCGGCAACGCTGCGTGTTCCCTTCTGGAAGTTTTCCATCTCGAAAACTCCCATGGGCCCGTTCCAGAGAATGGTTCTTGATGCTGCAATCGTTTCGGCGTAGAGGCGGATCGTTTCGGGACCGATATCCAGTCCCATCCATCCATCGGGTACTTCATCCACGGAAGTGATCCTTGTTTCAGCTTCATTATCGAATTTATCGGCAACCACATTGTCTACCGGCAGCAGGAGTTGTACCCCGCTGGCTCTGGCTTTATCGATAAGTTCCCTGGCAAGATCCAGCTTGTCCTCCTCGCAGAGCGAGGCACCGATTTTGCCGCCCATGGCTTTGATGAAAGTATAGGTCATTCCGCCCCCGATGATGAGGTTGTCGCATTTTTCCATAAGGTTCTCGATGATCAGGATCTTGTCCGACACCTTTGCTCCGCCCATGACGGCAGTAAAAGGTTTCTCAGATTCGTGAAGTACTCTGTCCATACTACTGAGTTCGCCGGTGATCAGGTACCCGAACATGCTCTTACCAGGGAAAAACCGCGCTACAATGGTAGTGGATGCATGTGCCCGGTGGGCCGTACCGAATGCATCGTTCACATACACATCGGCCCCCTTGCCGAGCTTTTCCGCGAATTCCTCGTCGCCTTTTGTCTCTTCCTTGTAGAATCTCAGGTTCTCGAGCAGAAGGACCTCTCCCGGCTGCAGGTTTTCTTTCATTTCCAGGGTTTCTTCACCGATGCAGTCCGTTGCGAATTTCACCTCCTGTCCCAGGTGCCCGGACAGAATGGGAATTACATGCTTCAGTGAAAATTTATCTTCCGGTCCCTCTTTCGGCCTTCCGAGATGGGACATGAGGATGACAGATCCGCCGGCTTCAAGGATCTTTTTTATTGTTGGCAGGGCTGCCCTGATCCTGGTGTCATCCGTTACCTCGAGGGATGAATTGAGGGGTACGTTGAAGTCCACCCTGATGAGGGCTTTCTTGTTTGTAAAGTCGTAGTTATCAACTGTTTGCATTACAAATCCTGGATTAAGGTTTTTAAGTTCGCCAAAGTTAAAAAAGTATTTTAATTTTACCCTCAATCAGTATATTTATTCCTGGATTTTGCGATTCTCAGAAGTAGCCGGACATAGTGATTTAAAAAAGCGGTTGATCCAAGCCGTTGCGGAAGAACGTGTACCACATGCACATCTCTTCCACGGTCCCCCTGGAACCGGCTCGCTTGCCCTGGCACTTGCTTATGCCACCTATCTTTCATGCACAGACCGACTAACCGGGGATTCCTGCGGGCAATGCCTTTCTTGCAGGAAATACGACAAGCTGGTGCACCCTGACCTGCATTTTGTTTTTCCTGTCTTCACGACAAAATCCGTCACCAGCAACCCGGTAAGCGATGATTTCATTGAGGAATGGAGGGCTGCCCTGCTTGAAAACCCATACATGAACCTTCAGCAATGGTATGCTTACCTGGGAACGGAAAACAAGCAGGGGATTATCAATAAATGGGAAAGCCAGGCCATACTGAGAAAGCTCAACCTGAAAGCTTACGAGTCGGACCATAAGATCATGATCATCTGGATGCCTGAAAAAATGAATGCAGCAGCATCAAACAAACTGCTTAAAATGATAGAGGAACCCCCTCCGATGACGGTATTCCTACTGGTGGCAGAGAGCACGGAGCAAATATTGCCAACGATTTTATCAAGGACCCAGATGATCCGTGTTCCGAGGCTGCATGACCAGGACCTGCTGGAGGCCCTGAAGAATACATTTGCTGAAGACGGGGAAAAACTTCAGAATGCCGTTCACCTGGCGGACGGGAACTACAGCAACGCTGTCGAAGTCCTGAATAAAAGCGAAGAATCCGAATATCACCTGGAGCTGTTTATCCGCATAATGCGGCTGGCCTACAGCCGGAAGTTTCAGGAAATTTTTGAATGGGTCGATGAGGTTTCGGGACTTGGACGGGAGCGGGAGAAAGCTTTCCTGAGTTATGCCATACGCATGGTAAGGGAAAACTACCTGCTAAACATGAACCGGCATGAACTCGTACGTCTGAGTCCCCAGGAATCAGATTTCTCCGGCCGCTTTTCCGTTTTCATCCATGAAGGCAATGCTCCTGACATTATCAAACAGCTTGATGATGCATGCCTGCACATAGAAGCCAATGCTTATGCCAGGATCGTGTTTCTTGATTTTGCCCTTAACCTTGTCAAACTTATCAGGTAGATCGCGATATCGCCGGCCGGAGTTCCGGTTCTTTACAGGCCAAAGCCCGGATCCCGGATGACAGGTCGTAAGAAATTCTTATTTTTGCCAGCATGATACTTGGAGGACATTTATGTGATAACAGGGGGAATGTCCAGGAGGCTCCCGACCGTGCACAGTGCGGGTGCAACAAACTGGCCATTCACGACTGGCTGAAAGACATTCCGGGAGACCAGCAGTATTCTGACATTATCGAGGTTCGTTTTAAGAATACCCGGAAGGGTTTTTACAGGAACGTTAACGATCTCCGGTTTAACACCGGGGATATAGTAGCCGTGGAAGCCTCACCAGGGCATGATATCGGCGTAGTGTCCATCACAGGGGAACTGGTTCTAAGGCAACTCTTTAAATGCGGGATTGATCCTGGCTCTGAAGACCTGAAAAAAGCATACAGGAAGGCAAAACCTGCAGATGTTGAGAAGTGGAAGGAAGCCATTGAACTGGAGCATAATACCATGATCCGGTCCCGTAAGATAGCGGCAGACCTGAAGCTTGACATGAAGATAGGAGATGTGGAATACCAGGGTGACCTCACCAAGGCAATATTTTATTACATAGCCGATGAAAGGGTGGATTTCAGGGAACTCATAAAGGTGCTGGCAGATGCATTCAGGGTACGCATTGAGATGAGGCAGATCGGGGCGAGGCAGGAAGCCGGCCGGATCGGTGGAATAGGGTCCTGTGGAAGAGAGCTGTGCTGTGCCAGCTGGATGACCAGTTTCGTATCGGTCACCACGAATGCAGCCCGCTACCAGGAAGTATCCCTGAATCCCCAGAAACTGGCGGGGCAGTGCGGAAAACTGAAATGCTGCCTGAATTATGAACTCAGTTCATACCTGGATGCCCAGAAGGATTTCCCCGACAGGAACTTCGTGCTTGAAACCGAAGACGGGCAGGCTTTCTACCAGAAGACGGATATTTACAGGGGACTCTACTGGTATGGATCTGAAAAGGAAAATGCCTCGAATATGATCCCCGTTCCCATCGAAAGAGTGAGGGAAATAATCAGGATTAACAGGGATGGCAAGAAGGTCAGGTCTCTCCTGGGACAGGATTCCACAAAATCCCACAAGCTTGATTTCCAGAATGACATTGTCCTGGATGATCTGACAAGGTTCGACCAGAAAAAACCCAGGGGCAAGAGAAAAAAGAAAAGGAAAAAAAATCCTGACAGATCTTGAGATTGAAGATAAAGCATATACTCCTTTATGCCCTGGCGGCCTTCCAGCTGCTTGGCTCATGTGATCCGGACCGGGAATATGAAAAAAACATCAGGATTCCGGATGGGATATGGTACCGGGAAAATATCGTAAGTTTTGAGCTTACGGTTGAAGATACCATCAGTTCCTATAACCTCTATGTCAACGTCCGCAATGCCAATCTCTACCCTATGAGCAATCTCTATCTGTTCATCACCACAACTGCCCCTTCCGGGCATTCCGTCAGGGATACGGTTGAAATTATAATGGCCGATGAAAAGGGGAAATGGCTGGGAAGCGGGCTTGGCGATATCTGGGATCTTCAGCAGCTTTATAAAGAGAACGTACGGTTTGCCCAGAGGGGAATGTATTGTTTCGAGTACGAACAGGCCATGAGGACCGGGAAACTTCCATTTATTCTTGATGTGGGACTGCGGGTGGAAAAAGCAGACTAGTGGGTAAGGGAAAAATACGCAAGTTCGAAGAGATGAAGTCGTTCCGAAACGTCTTCCAGCCTGCATTCGAAGAAGTATTCGGGAAAGATCACAAACTGAAAAACAACTGGGGGGGGATACACTTCCGGAACAAAAATCCCCTTATTCTGGAGCTCGGCTGTGGCAAGGGAGAATATACCGTGGGACTGGCGCAATTGTTCCCCGGGAAAAATTTCATCGGAGTTGATATAAAGGGTGCAAGGATATGGACGGGGGCAAGGCAGGCTCAGCTGGAAAAGATATCCAATGTTGCCTTTATCCGGACACGGATAGAATTCATTAATTCATTCTTCGGTGAAGATGAGGTGGATGAGATCTGGCTGACCTTTCCGGATCCGCAGCTGAAAAAACGCAGGAATAAAAAACGACTGACAACTGCAGGTTTCCTTAACCTGTACCGGGATTTCCTGAAGGACGGGGGAATTATCCACCTGAAAACCGATAATAAGGTCCTGTACAATTACACACTCGGACTGCTGGAACAAAATGAAATCACTCCCTTAATCGCAACCGGGGATCTTTATGGGAGCAAACAGGCAGACCTGGTTTTCGGGATACGAACCTTCTATGAGGATCAGTTTATCGAAGAGGGACTGAAAATCCATTACCTGAAATTTGAACTACCGAAGGACAGGATCATTACCGAACCGTTAAGGGGTGAAGAATAAACCGTAATCACTATGAGAAGTTCTTTGCTGGTGCGGAAATCGATAAAAAGCAAACAACAAAAGCCATGACCGGGCCATCCGATAATCCGGCCTCCGGAAAAACCCCCGACTTCTTCGCAAGGGTATATGAGGTAGCCAGGAAAGTCCCCCCGGGCAGGGTCACAACCTATGGGGCGATTGCCAGGTATATCGGATCACCCCAGGCAGCACGCATGGTCGGCTGGGCAATGAATGGCTCGCATACCCAGCTTGAGTATGTACCTGCTCACCGGGTGATCAACAGGAACGGGATCCTGAGCGGGAAGCACCATTTCGGCGGTCCCCGCGTAATGCAGGAATTGCTGGAAAGCGAAGGCGTGGAGATTGTAGACGACCGTGTAGTGGATTTTCACAGGCTGTACTGGGATCCCAATACGGAATTAATCTAAATAAAATCTGTATATTTGGGACTCATTTCTAACCCGTTAAACAGACTCAAACATGCCGTTTTCGGAGAAACATGTGCTGGAAGCATTGCAAAAAGTTAAATACCCGGGGAAAGACCAGAATATTGTAGAACTCGGACTCATCAGAAATATCTGGTCAGAGGATAAAAAACTTGGATTCACCATTGTTTTTGAGAGGTCAAATGATCCGGTGATCCCCTCGATCCGAAAGGCTTGTGTAAAAGCCCTGAAAAAATACCTTGACCCGAAGGTTGAAATCGAAGGGAATATCGAGATAAAGGCAAAACAGGTAATCGAATCGCAGAAGATCCTTCCTGGAGTTAAGAATATTATTGCTGTGGCCTCCGGTAAAGGGGGCGTGGGGAAATCAACCGTTGCGGTAAACCTGGCTGTGGCAACCGCCCGGTCGGGCTACAGGGTCGGCCTGATTGATGCGGACATCTTCGGGCCTTCCATACCCAAGATGCTTAACGCAGAGAACCAGCGGCCCTCGGTTGAAATTGTTAACGAGAAAGAGATGCTGGTACCGGTAGAAAGTTTCGGTGTCAGGCTCCTCTCGATCGGCTTCTTCGTGAATCCCGAAGATGCTGTGGTCTGGAGGGGACCAATGGCCACCAATGCACTGAGGCAGTTTATTAACCAGACCAGATGGGGTGAACTGGATTTCCTGTTTATTGACCTTCCTCCGGGTACCAGTGATATTCACCTGACCATGGTCCAGGAAATGCCTGTTACAGGAGCAGTTATAGTGACTACACCGCAGAAGGTTGCCCTGGCAGATGCCCTGAAGGGAGTCAATATGTTCCGTGGTGACAAGATCAACGTGCCTGTACTGGGACTGGTGGAAAATATGGCATGGTTCACTCCGGCCGGTGAGCCCGACAAGAAATATTTTATCTTCGGGGAAGGCGGAGGAATACGTCTGGCAGAACAGCTGAAAGTTCCCATGCTGGGACAGATTCCGATCATGGAAAGCATTTGCCAGGGAGGGGACGAAGGGAAACCGGAGGTTCTGAATGAAGAGTCTGCCGTATCAAGGGCATTCGCGGACCTGGCTGATAATGTGATCAGTGAAACCGAACGCCGGAATTCAGAATTACCTCCAACAAAGATCCTCGAAATAAAGAAAATGTAATAATTAAATCCGGATGCCATGACTGAAGAAGTTAGAAATGATCTGAGTAAAAGAGTCAATAAAGCGCTGGACAAAATACGTCCATACCTGGAAGCAGACGGGGGCGGAATCAGCCTTGAAGAAATTACCGATGATGTGGTGGTAAAGGTAAAGCTGCACGGGGCATGCGACGGATGTCCATTCAGCTACCAGACCCTGAAGGTAGGTGTGGAGCAGGCCCTGATCAAAGAAGTCCCGGAAATGAAAGAACTGGTTGCCCTGGACTAATCCCGGGCAGTTACGAAACACGATACGTACCGTTTATCCCTGCACAATTGTGCGGGGATTTTTACGTTTGAGTTTAATAGATTTGTCATGTCTTGAAACACCGAATCCTGATATATTATTCCCTGTTGACTTTACTTCTCGGACTACTGGGAGCCTGCAGTACAGAAAAAAACACTTTCGTCACGAGGTCATTTCATAATGTGACCTCCAGGTATAATATTTTCTTTAACGGGAATGAGAGTTTCAAGAGGGGGATAAAAAAGATGGAGGAATCCCACCAGGACGATTTCACGCGCATTCTTCCGGTTTTCCTGTATGGAAATGAAAATACAGCCAGCGCCGTGGCGGGGGACATGGAGAGGGCTATCCAGAAATCCACCAAGGTCATTACCCTTCATTCCATCACGGTCAAGCCGGAATTCAAGAACGGTCCTGAAACAGAGAAACAAAAAGAATTTTATTCCCGGAACGAATACAATAAACATGTGCCCCGGAATTACCTTCTGATGGGGAAAGCCTACCTGTTCAGGCACGATTTTCATCTGGCACTCGAAACATTCAAATTCATCATGACCGAATACGCCTATGATGAGATTGTCTACGAGACACAGGTGTGGATTGCCAGAACCCATAATGAACTGGGAGAATATGATGAATCGGAAGACATACTGGAAATCCTTACCGGCAACCGGGAATTCCCGCCCGGCCTGAACGCAGATCTGTATGCCAGCCTTGCAGACCTGTATATGAAGCAGGAGGACTATGGAAGAGCCATCGAACCCCTTA
>CBFDEE010000092.1:0-8638 GCA_965603745.1 uncultured Bacteroides sp.
GCGCAGTCACCCTGTCCTCGGCGGTCACGGTAAAGATTACCGAACCTTGAGAGAAGTCTTCGGATTCTCCCGAAGGCGGATCTACACCAGCCCTTTCGGAAATGTAGATCTCCGGTACCAGCGAACTCAGATCGGTTCCCTTGATCACTTCAATATCGACTGTTGCTCCTGCGGAGTCAATAACAGCGGGACCGGTCTGTTCGGCCAGTACGAAGGAATCGATCTCGGCTACCGTGGAGGACGGGGGACTTACAAGTCCCAGGTTCTCATAATAATCCTTATCATGAACTCTCCATTCGGAATCATATCCATCTGATCCAGCAGAACTCTCCCAGTCAGGATTACCTGTAGCAATGAAATCCTTTCGGATCAGGGTATGATCCTTGGTTGCCTCATCAACACCTGCAACGTCATATCCGTTTGGAACGCTCATGCCGGCCTTACCGATAACATCCATCAGGACCGGATTCCCTTCCACATCCTTGAATAGCCCCAGCGCATCATTTCCATCATGGTTAATAATTGCATTAACGTCCCCACCAATAGAATCTGAACGAGCCCTGATCTCATCGTTAGCACCGCTATTGCACAAGACAACAACGGAATCGGTTTCCAGGATCCCACCAAGCTGGTAAACGGCTGCTTCATTCCATTCATCCCCATTGAAAGCTGTCCAGATCTGGTACCCTGCAAGATCGATATCAATACCCGTGGGATTGTATATTTCAACAGCCTTGTTATAACCGCCCCCTTCGATATATTCAGAGAAGTAAATATCCGCAGGAATGGTAGTAAATCTCCATACTGTGTCGTAACTGATCCCGTCAAACTTATTTCCTTTATAATCCACAAAGGTTCCTTTATCCATGAGCATATAATGCTGGGTCTCATTTTCCAGGCGTACAGAGGCCTGGATCGTAACCATGTAGCCACCGTCTACTTCCGTTTCCACCTGGTCGCCGGTAACATCGATCGTTTCCACCAGGCTTCCGTCATGTTCGTATATGCTGATATTGCCTGTTGCCGCTGTAACTTCCTCATTGAAATAAATTATGAGTTTGGGCAGTATGGAAACATGCCCGGTACTATCTTCAGGAACTGTCATGTAAATCATCGGGCCGATAGTATCGATCAGGTAGAAAGCTCCGCTGCTGTCACTGAGCATAAAATCATCGGCATCCGCAAGCAGCAGTCTTACCGAATCGACTCCCGCACTCAGTGGTACAGGAACGTCGAACTGTCCCAGGTTAGCTCCTATCTTAGTTTCATCATCATCTATGGGATTCCAGCCCTGGCCTTCGAACGAATCTACATACAGCCTTAAGCTGTCTATATTCTCACTGGTCCAGGTGACGCTGACCGTGTCCCCGACATAGAAACTTTCGCCACCAACCGGGTAGGTCATATCCAGTGCCCTCTGCAGGGTAGTGCCGGAAACCATGACTGTCGCAGACTGAACGTTACCCAGGGCATCCTTTGCGATTAAGTATACATCATAGGTAACCTCGGTCGTCAGACCGGTAATCGTGGTGCTGTAATCCTGTCCCCCGTACATAACCTCCAACGAATCGGAGGCTATCACATCCTCGATGTTCGGTGCCGGATCGCCATCCTCCTGTACCTTGAAATATACTTTGCCCGCTTCATTTATATTGACGACCACATCGAGCTGGGTTTCCCGGATGTCATCAAGTTTCGGGTAACCGGTTTTCCATTCGGGTGCCGCAGTTTCTCCGGTGAAATCACCTGTGATCATGATCTCATCCACCCACCAGGACACAGGATCATCTTCACTCCTGTATTTGAAGGCAAAATAGACATTTGATCCGCTGATACTGCTCAGGTCCAGTTCGGTTGTCATGAACCAGGTCTCATCACTGGGGTCTGCACTGAAGGGGATCTCTGTCCATGTTGCATCATTGAAGCTCAAGCCATCCCCGTTGTAGTCAGTTGAGTACAAGAGCTTCAGGTAGTCATTTGCATCAGCCGGGCCGTTATCCCAGCGGTTATAGAAAGTAAGCACTTCATTTGACCAGGCATCCAGGTTGACCGGGGGTGTGAACAGCCAGTCGACGTTTACCGGGTTGCCGTACCCGTTAATATACCCGGAGCCGAATGTCCCGTCTGCTCCAATTTCACCGGGCTGCCATACATTGTCACCTGTATCGCTTACTGCCGACCATCCTTCCGGGTCAAGCTCGAAGTCCTCGAAGAGAATGATCGTATCTGCACCGTTAGTTGTGACCGACAGTTCAGGAATCGTCCCGTCTATCTTGTAATCAATCTTGTTACCGTTATTGCTGTAGGACCAGATCTTGAAATAATAGGTAGTGGTAGCTTCGAGTCCCACGAAAAGCAAGGATTCCTGTCCGAAAGCCGCGTTCTTAACAAGAAGGGCATCTTCTTCCGGTACACCGTCGGTTGGCGCAAGGAGATCTCCCAGTCCGGTGGTATTGGCTTTTACCAGATATCCGGTCGGCAGATTCGTTCCGGTTGCGTCGTTCCAGATAACAGGTATGCGATTAAAAGTCTGTGCACCGGCAGCGAATGAAGTTGCCTGGTTATCGGGTTCGGGAAGGGTTCCGAAAAACTGGCCAAGGTTCACAGCATCATGGGTTGCCGTAAGATTTGCAACCCAGGTAAACTCTTCATATGTTTCACCCGCTCCAGTTAACTGAATGGATACATCATCCGGGCCTGAACTGCTCTCAGATACTCCGATATCTGTGCTGGTCATTCCAGACGCTGGACCATCTATAGCTGTAAATGAGCCTTCATAACTCAGGAATTGTATGACTACACTGGATGGATTTACAAGGGCAATCCCGCCGGGTGATTCGTTCTGTATATTTGATTTTACCGTCCAGATCGTACCAAAACCATTCTGCAGATCCGGAATAGTGCCGGTGATACTGACAGTTGAGTAGGATGCTCCCCCGTCTCCATTATATAGCTCAAGCGTCCACCCGGTCATATCCGTGCCGGCTGGTCCGGCAATCTCGATGCCTTCATTTGCGTCTGTAGATTCATCGTCGTAATGAAACTCATTAATAAAAACCGGCGTCTGTGCAAACATTCCAATAGGGATGAGCATGCTGAGCAAGATCAACATGGAAAAACGTAGTGATTTCTTCATAACAAACTGATTTTTAATTATATAAAAGAAGTAATGGTTCCAAAAAGAAAGGATTATAAATGTAAGAATTCCGTAGTTCCTAATGTATGTTTAATGTTAGGTTTTGGTTAATTGTTAAAAAATTTTAATCAATGGGAAAAATAGTATTTTGTTACACGTTTATTATCAGGATGTAATGAACTTCCCCCGGCTCACAGACTTTGATTAATAATTTTAAAAGCAGATTTTTATCATTGTCAGTTCAGCAGGCGTTAATGAAATTTGTCTTCCAAAACCAGGCAGCATGATCAATACAATTTTCCAGCACCGTTCTATCCGCAAGTACAAATCCGATCCCGTACCCGAGGCAGTCCTTGAAAGGATCCTCGAAGCAGGGAGCCGCGCTTCCACGACCGGCAACATGCAGGTTTACAGCATGGTCGTAACCCGTGACGAGGGACTCCGGAGGCAGCTCTGGGAATCCCACTTCAAGCAGGACATGGTTCTCCAGGCGCCAGTTCACATAACCTTCTGCGCCGACTTCAACCGTTTTAACGCCTGGTGCAGGCAGCGGGAGGCGGAACCGGGCTACGATAATTTCCTGTCGTTTTTCACGGCCTCGATCGATGCCCTGCTGGCATCACAGAACGTGGCCCTGGAAGCGGAAGCAAACGGACTTGGTATCTGTTACCTGGGGACGGCCACCTATATGGCGGACCGTATTATTGATATCCTGGGACTCCCGGAAGGGGTGGTTCCGGTGGCTGCGATCGTCCTTGGCTACCCGGATGAGGAACCCCCGCTGACGGACAGGCTGCCAATGAAGGCCGTGGTCCACCATGAAAAATACCAGAACTATTCGGACGGGGATATTGACCGAATCTATGCCGAACGTGAAGCATCGGACCTGGCGGCAGCTCTCCTTGAGGAGAACCAGAAGAAAACACTGGCACAGGTTTTTACCGATAACCGCTACACGAAAAAGGACAACATCCATTTCTCCAGGCAGTTCCTCGAAGTGATCCGCAAACAGGGATTCTTTAACCAGTAGTGATCCGCAGCGGGGAAGTAAATGGTCCGGGCGGAGTGCCGGAAATCAGAATGAGGTATTGAACAGGGGCAGCCAGCGCAGCCCTTTAGGATTGCTTTTAATATGGTTAAGGATACCGAGCTGGAAACCGCGTACGGACCATGCATAATTGAATATCCCGATGGAGACGCCGATCTGTTCGCCCATAATATGGTTGAAAGCGGAAACCGACAATCCCTTCATGTAAGCTTCATCCCCTTCGATCCGGAAGTAGGCGGGAGCAATGGTGACGCCCCTGACGGCCACGCCGCCTGATGCCAGTGCAGCCTGTATGCCGGTAACCATGGGTGCGCCCACTCCGATTCCCGCAATGCTAATTCCCTTCAGGTGTTCGCCCGCGCCAATTGCTAACAGGCTGAGGTTGATGCCGGTGACGGATTCTCCTGCACCCACTCCCAGTCCGCCGATATTAAGTCCCCAGAGATTCTCCCCGGCCCCGACTCCGAGTCCCCCGACATTAATGCCTTTCATATCTTCGCCGGCCCCGACTCCGAATCCCCCGACATTAAACCCGACCAGGCTTTCTCCTGCACCGACACCCAGCACACCCACGGATATGCCCTTGACGCTGCCACCGGCCCCGGCTCCGAGTCCACCGATATTGATCCCGGCCATATCGCCTCCGGCACCTACTCCGAGTCCCCCGACATTCAGTCCCATAAGATTATTCCCGGCCCCGGCACCGAGGGCACCGAAATTGATGCCAACTGCGTTGTTCCCGGCCCCGGCACCCAGGAGCCCGATGTTTATTCCCCTGATATTGTTCTTCGCTCCAACGCCGATGATCCCCAGGTTAATGCCGTTCCTGTCAGCGGTACCCATCACGGTGGGAAGTCCGATGCTGATCCCGTTGACCGTTCCTGTCTGCCTTTCGGAGTCCTTATTTCCCCAGACGGAAAAATTGATACCGTTGATCTTATCGATATCCTTATCTATTATATTGAACCGGATCCCGGTAAAGCGGGTCGAATTCCCGAAACTTAGTCCCCAGTTAGCAGCCGGAATATTTAATCCCTGTGCAAGGACGGCACCAAGGACCAGGCAGGAGAGGAGCAGGGTCAGGGTCAGTTTTCTCATGATGTCAGTGTTTTTCGTTATTTTGATATGACGTACAAAGCCGCAAGGAGTTACAGAAAATTCTGAAAATATTCAAACCAATCTCCCGTTATAACTGGGAACTTAATTAATAATCCGGATATTGTTTTAACAACCGGAAACTTATTAAACCTACGGAACTTGATCCGCAAATATCCTGCCATATTGTTGTTTGTTTTCCTCCTGCCGGCGGCGGGAGCGCAGGAATACCGGATCAGCATCCATACGCCGGGTCCCGGAAATATCCGTGGACTCATGGCTGCTCCGGAAGCGGCCGGGGATTCCATGCAGGTATACCTGGTGCTGAAGGAGATGGTCGGGGATCTGCGTGCGGAAGGCTACCTGGCGGCTTCGGTCGACAGCCTGGTTTTCGATTCATTGCAGGTCCATGCATGGATATTTGCCGGACCCAGGTTCGAATGGGGAAAGCTGTCGCTGGATTCCGTAGACGCCCGGGTACTGCGAAGGGCGGGCATCCGGCAGCGGGCCTTCAGGGGGAGACCGGTGAGGTATACAAAGCTGGCGGCGGCCCAGGAAAGCCTGCTCTCCTGGTACGAGAACAACGGTTATCCCTTCGCCGGCATATATATTAATAATGTACGGATCCGGGGGGAAGAAATCTCCGGTGAGCTCATGGTCGAGCCAAACGAACTGTTCCGAATCGATACCCTGCACGTAAAAGGGGACGTCAAAATCGACTACAGTTATATGGAGAGGCTTTCAGGGATTGTGCCCGGGGACATTTACAGGGAGGACCGCATCGTCCGGATCGGCGACAGGGTCAATGAAATCCCTTTCCTTGAAGAGGTCAAGTCCGCCGAGATGGAATTCTTCCGGGGCTCTGCCGATGTCTATACTTACCTGCAGAAGGCCAGGGCAAACCAGTTCAACGGGATCATCGGTGTCTTTCCCAACCATGAACAGACCGGGAAACTTTTCGTGACCGGTGACCTTCACCTTTACCTCGTGAATTCCTTCGGTAAGGGAGAATCGTTCCGTTTTGCCTGGAAGGCGCTCCAGCCGATGAGCCAGGAACTTGATGTAAGCATCCAGTGGCCGTATGTTTTTTCATCGATGGTCGGGGTGGGGGCGGACTTCTCCCTGGAGAAACAGGACACCTCCTGGTTTACCGTTAACCCGGTCCTTGACCTGAAGTTCTTTCTCGGGGGGACAAATTACTTCAATGTGTTCCTGGACTATTTCAGTTCCTCACTGATCAGTACGGAAGGGCTGGAGAACATAAGCTCCCTGCCTGCTTATGCCGATGTTTCGAGCAGCCTTTACGGTCTGGGGCTCCAGTACCGCAGCCTGGATTACCTGTTCAATCCGCGCAGGGGATGGGACATCCGGGCAAGGCTCGGGATCGGCAACCGGAAGATCAGCAAAAACCCGGCCCTTCCCGGGAGCATTTACGAGTCTGTCGACCTTACAAGCACCAAGATGCGCGGGTGGGCTGAAATAGGATTCTACCAGCCCCTCGGCGGACAGTTCAGCCTGCTCATTGAGAGCCGCTCGGGATACCTCAGGAGCGAAAACCTGTTTGAGAATGAGCTGTTCAGGCTGGGTGGCATCCATACCCTGAGAGGGGCCGATGAAAATTCTATTTTTGCTTCCCTGTACAGCCTGGGAACCCTGGAAGCCCGATTCCTGTTCGAAAGGAACTCGAACTTCTTTATTTTCATCGACGGGGGATACTACGAAAACATCGCAGCCCAGGAGTTCATTAGTGATTTTCCGCTCGGCTTCGGCACCGGTGTTAACCTCTCCACGCGGGCAGGCATCTTTTCCCTGGTCTATGCCATCGGAAAGCATTTCGACAACCCGGTACAGATCGCTAATGCCAAGATCCACATCGGCTACCTGAACCGGTTCTGAACCGCTTTCCTTTAAACTCCCCGGTCGCTTGTTTTACAGACCCTGATAAGGGCTCCGACCGGGGAAGTGCCGTCCCATGATTTTATAGATTTAATTATATCTTTGTCCCCTATAAAAATCTAAATCTCCCATACATGGATGTGACCGTTCAAACTGCCCGGGATCTGGGACTGACACCTGAGGAATTCGAGATGATAAAGGAGTATATGGGCCGGACCCCGAATTTCACCGAATTGTCTATCTATTCGGTCATGTGGTCTGAACACGCATCCTACAAGAATTCAATAAAATGGCTAAAAACGCTTCCGCGGGAAGGGAAGAATTTGCTGGTCGGAGCCGGTGAAGAGAACGCCGGGCTCGTTGACGTGGGAAATGGCTTTGGCTGTGCCTTCAAGATAGAATCCCATAACCACCCCTGCGCCATCGAACCATACCAGGGAGCCGCCACGGGAGTGGGAGGGATCAATCGTGATATTTTCACCATGGGAGCCCGGCCGGTGGCGCAGCTGAATTCACTGCGGTTCGGGGACCTGAAGCTTGACCGCACAAAATGGCTGATCAAAGGCGTGGTCAAGGGCATTGGTGACTACGGGAACTCATTCGGCGTACCCGTTGTCGGTGGGGAGGTATTTTTTGATGATTGCTACAATACCAATCCCCTGGTAAATGCCATGTCGGTGGGACTTATGAAGCAGGAGGACATGATCTCCGCCGTTGCAAAGGGGGCGGGCAACCCGATCTATATCGTCGGTTCTTCAACCGGGAAAGACGGCATACACGGGGCCACATTCGCCTCGGCCGACATAACGGAGGAATCAGCAGACGATATTCCCTCGATACAGGTGGGCGACCCCTTCATGGAAAAACTCCTGCTCGAAGCCACCCTGGAACTGAACCGCAGCGGGGCCGTTGTCGGCATGCAGGATATGGGGGCCGCGGGTATCATCTGCTCCACCTCGGAGATGTCTGAAAAGGGAGGAAGCGGAATGCGCATCGACCTGGATAAGGTCCCCTTCCGCCAGCAGAACATGGAAGCATGGGAGATCCTGCTTTCGGAATCCCAGGAGAGGATGCTGGTCTGTGTCGAGAAAGGCAAGGAAGCCGCCGTTGAGGCCATCTTCGACAAATGGGACCTGAACTGCAAGATTATCGGGGAGGTTATCCCGGAGGATAAGCTCGAGTTCTTCAGGAACGGGGAACTGGTTGCCGATGTGCCGGCCTCGACCCTTGTCCTGGGCGGAGGAGCGCCTGTGTACGACAGGGAATTCACTGAGCCCGCCTATTATGAGGAATTTAAGAAGTTTGACCTTAACAGCATTGAGGAGCCCGTGGATTACAAGGCGGTTTCCTGCGAGCTGATCAAACATCCCAATATTGCATCCAAGCACTGGGTGACCCGGCAGTACGACACCATGGTGAGGACCAATAACCTGTCCACCAACTTTCCTTCTGACGCGGGACTC
>CBFDEE010000093.1:0-8530 GCA_965603745.1 uncultured Bacteroides sp.
CGGGTGTTCCAGATAGGCTTCCCCGGCATTCGTGCTGTTGCTTATTAATAGTAGTCGCATTGTTAGCTTAATATTTTTCCTTTAACCGGGTAATATTCAGGTTTTCCTTTATCACCGGTATATTATATGTATCAAAGGAATTTGTTTTAATGTTTACACTCAGCAATTCCCCTGACAGCAGATCGCCGTATCCCGTCAGTACCTTAATTGCTTCGGAGGCCTGGTAACAACCGATCATTCCCGGCAGTACGCCCAGGAGTCCGCTTTCCCCGGCTTCGCGGTAGGATCCTTCGGCTGGTTCTTCCGGGAAAAGGCAGCGCAATGTAGGCCCCCCCATGTAATTAAACACACTTGCCTGGCCTTCAAAAACATAGATAGCACCGTATATCCAGGTTTTCTTTAAGATAACACAGGCATCGTTGATCAGGTAGCGGGTTGGGAAATTATCCGTTGCATCAAAAACAAGGTCGTAATCCCTGATGATATTCATTGCATTTTCCGGTTCGATTTTCAGGATGTAAACCTCAAACTCCACGTCCGGATTCAGGGCAGAAAGCCTTTCCCTGGCAATGATCGCTTTTAGTTTGCCCAGATCTTTACTTCCAAAAAGGATCTGCCTCTGGAGGTTGCTTTCGGATACCAGGTCATGATCCACGATCCCGATATGGCCCACTCCACCGGCACTCAGATACTGGAGTATGGGTGTTCCCAGTCCCCCGACACCAATAACCAGAACCTGTGATTTCTTAAGTTTCAGCTGTCCCTCCCGACCAATCTCCGGCAGGATTATCTGTCTCTGGTAACGGCGTAACTCTTTGTCCAGTAAATGATCAGAAGACATAGGTGTAAATTTTACCTAAATATAGAATTTTCCCGGGTAACTCCTGCCGGCATCATTCAGGATTCTACACAGGATTTTCTCCCCGAAGGATTTCAGAAATGTATGCGGATTCCATGAAACGGGAAGGGGTCCCTTAACGAAAAAGGGGACCCGTATCCCGGTTCCCCCTTAATCATCCCGGTAATGTACGGCCGCCGGATTTAGGGATTGACTGCCTGCCGGCCGCGTTTGCCGGGCGTCTACCTGAAGTTTATAAGCGTCATACCGACGGTAATCGGGTATACTTCCGGTCCCATATTGTGCTTGTACATCGGCACCATGCTGTAATTGGCAAAAAGCCTGATAAAGCGGTAACCGGCCCTGACCGTAAGGTGATACCGTATGGGGGAAAGGTTGAAATCGCTTTTAATCTTTTCCCTCTGCTTGGATCCTCCTTCCTGGTACTTCAGCCTGGTATTTGAGCAGAGCTTAAGGTCCCCGATCACACCGACGCCGATAAATCCTTTTTTCTTCGGGCCGAACTGGACTTCCAAAATCAGGGGTACGGTGATATAAAAGGTATTCAGCTTTGATTTGGAGTAGCTCACACCGGCCGGTGCCGGCCTTTCAACAATTACCCGGGTCAGTGAGTCTTTCATTATGCTGTTGTTTCCGTCGAACCAGTAATTGTTCCATTTGAATCCCATTCCCGTTACCAGTCCCACAGGTTTCCCGAACGGAAGGTTGAACTGCATGATATTCAGGTCATGTTCCCATGATTTGCCGGTATTCAGATCCAGGAAGGCATTTTCGGGACTGGTGCCTGCGAGCTGGCCGTTCTGATCCACCCAGTTGTTCAGTCCCAGTTCATATCCAGACCAATGACCCTTGAAACGATAGGGTTTCTTTTTCCATCCATGCTTGTTAAAATCTTTTTCCTCTATGATCTCCACATGGGTTCTGTTGTCATCCTCAACGATACTTATCGCCTTATTGCCCAGTTTTACCCTTATTGTATCGTCCGTTTCATCCACGATAACAAAATCTTCCTTAACATTGACATTGGTGCCCCTGTCGTCTTCGGTCACCGTCACAATATTTTTCTTTCCTACCCCAACTCTGGTAGTATCATCAGATTCCTGAGCCTGGATGTTAAGGGCAATTATTATGGCCGTTAAAAATGCTATTGATTTTCTCATACTGCTTGAATTACTTCGAAACTTGTTGACTTTTATGCATAGGACGCCGAGTGAACCGTAAAAGTTACCCGGGATGTTAAAATTCACTGTAAAACCTGAATATAGGGGATGCCGGGAGGTGTTGCTTCAGAATTCTAATAAGTTCCCGGAATGCCCGGGTTTCTGGTTGGTGTTGAAATGCCGAAACTGGGGGTTTCAAATGTGAATCTGCGTACCCGTCCGGATTCATCCGTTTCCCTTGCAAGGGAATAGTCCTCTTCCGATAACTGGTTAAGCTTCTGTATTCCTGCATCTGCCATCCTCCAGAAAAGACGTTTCCTTTCGGGACTATTGCTGAGAACCCGGGTA
This sequence comes from uncultured Bacteroides sp., assembly GCA_965603745.1. GTDB lineage: Bacteria > Bacteroidota > Bacteroidia > Bacteroidales > SM23-62 > SM23-62. The sequence continues at coordinate 2,368 of CBFDEE010000093.1, forward strand.
TTCAGTTGTTGCATGGCATATTCGTCCAGGCTCAGATATTCCGGTCTGTTTGCCGGGGACTTTACTGCCAGGAAAGTGTTTTCTGTACTGCCCGGGGTTTCAAGTCTTTCAGCCCCCCTGGATTCGAGCCTTTTCAGCATTACGGGTTCTTTCTCGAAAAATTCCTGCCTGTCTCCTGTTGTTTTGTCCTCTTCCTGAACGGCCGGTGCATATTGCTGTGCCGTAATTATTTCACTGCGGGCGATGCGGGAGGAAGTTTCCCTGATTGCACCTGTCTCCCCGGCCTTCTGCATCTCTGCCGGTTCCGGGGGTAGAATTTCCACCCGGGCTTCGTTTGTGTTTTGCTCCACGCTGCCGGGTATGTTTTCTGCCGGGGACCTGAACAGCCACGGAAGTGCCAGCAGCAGGACGGCTGCTGCCGCTGCCGCTGTAACTATGATCCTTACCCTGGGAATATCAATAATCCTTCTTCTCAGCCTGGATGGTGACGGATATATAATGCTTTCGTCCGCTTTCAGTATAGTGGCCTGGTAAAGGCTGAACATATCCCGTTTTCCCGTATCCTTTTCCATGATTTCCTTCATCATGGATTCTTCTGCGGGACTTATTTGCTTTTCAATGCATGAAATGCAATAATCCTCGAAATTTTCAATAATGTTCCCGGGGGTCGGTGAGCTGGCCGGCTTCCGTAAACTGGCCTTCAGGTCATATTCCGTTCCGGCAGCCTCCAGTTTCAGCAATTCCATTCCTTCCAGTTCTTCTTTCAGGTCCGGATTGAATTCCAGAAAGGACATGAGCATACCGGTCTGTCCGGCATCAAGCCTGCCGTCAAGATAATCCAGAAACCAGGATTCATAATTGTCCCTGTTAACGTTCATGCCTTTTCAGATTACTGCCTGCAGGCTGCCCAGGTATTGTTTCAGAAATACCCTGCCCCTGTAGATGTACACTTTTACCTGTGACTCACTCAATCCTGTTATATTGCCAATCTCTGTATAGGAGTATCCTTCATAATCACGTAAAAGTATCACCGTGCGCTGCACCTGGGGCAGCCTCCCCAGTGCCTGGTGAAGGATCTCCTGAAGATCACTGTAATGTTTCTCCTGTGAAAAATCCTGGGTCTTTTCATTCCTGAAATCCTCCATCCTTTTTTCCCTGCGAATAAGGTCTATCATTGTATGGTAAGCTGTAGAGAAAAGGTAGGATTTAGATTTTTGATAATCGACTTCCTTCAGTTTCCTCCACAGTTTTTCATAACTATCCTGCACAATGTCCTCCGCCTTTTCCCGATCCCTTATATTTTTCAGGATAAAGCGATACAACCCGTCTGAATGGTTTTCAACACATTGATTGTATTCTTCGACAGTCATTCCCTTGCTGATCTTTTATAAGACGTTTTTATAATCTAAAAGTTACATTCATTGCGGCTTCATATTTTCATGCTGAATATCAGGAAAATATGGCTTAAATGCTAAAGATTCTCGAAAAAAAACTCACGGAAAACTTGACAACCGCATTTGTGTGTATTATCTTTGACCAACCGTTCAGTCATAAACCGCATTTTGGCGGTTTATTTTTCATCGCTTTTATGACTGAACGTTTAACCGAAAAACTGTTGCCTATGTCCCCCAGAACGGAACAACAATTTGAGGAGATCCGGGAAACAAGGAAAAAGGAGATCATGGATACCGCCCTTGAGCTTTTTGCCAGCGAGGGCTTTGATGTCACCTCCATCAGCAGGATAGCCGCCAGGGCTGGTATTTCAAAGGGTTTGCTTTACAATTACTTCGAAAGCAAAGAGGACCTGATCAAAACAATCATTTTTAACGGTCTCGACGAACTGACACGTTATGTCGATCCTGACAGGGACGGAATCCTTACCAAGGATGAGATGAAATACTTTCTTGATGAAATGTTCAAGGCCCTGGAAAAGGAACGGCACTACTGGAGGCTCTATTTCAACCTGTTTTTCCAGCCCCATGTGCTGAAGCTGGTTGAAAAAAGACTGGCGGTCATGATTAATACCTACATGAAAATGCTTTCAGAATATTTTACTTCCGCCGGTTCTGAAGATCCCCAGACAGACGCCATTTTTTTCGGGGCGCTGCTCGATGGCATCGGATTCCATTTCATGGCCAATCCGGGGACTTTCCCCCTTGAAAAAGTAAAAAACAAGTTGATACAAATGTATTGTTAAACAAGCATCAAATGAATAAACCCATTTACATCATTGCAGGCTGCCTGCTGATAACCGGGGTCATGGTAAATGCCCAGGATGCCCGTGAGATCATCAGGATGGCGGACGAAAAAATGCAGGGCGAAGAAACAAGCCAGAGTACCATGACCATGACCATTGTCCGCCCGAGCTGGGAGCGGGTCATTACATTGAAAAGCTGGACCAGGGGGCGTGATTACACCCTTGCCCTGATAACTTCCCCGGCCAGGGAAAAAGGACAGACCTTTCTTAAACGGGAAAATGAGATGTGGAACTGGAATCCCACGATCAACCGCCTGATCAAACTTCCTCCTTCCATGATGTCCCAGGGATGGATGGGTTCGGACTTTTCAAACGATGATCTGCTTAAGGAATCTTCGATCGTGGTCGATTATACACATAAAATAGTGGGCGAGGAAGAAATAGACGGATGGAAGTGTTATAAAATCGAACTTATCCCCCACGAAGATGCCGCGGTTGTCTGGGGCAGTATTCTTAAATGGATTTCAAAGGAAGAGTTCCTGCAAATGAAAAGCGAATATTACGATGAAGACGAATTCCTTGTCAAAACCGAACTGGCCTATGATATTAAATCCATGGATGGCCGGCTTATTCCCTCCAGGTTTGAGCTGATACCGGAAGAGGAAGAAGGCAATAAGACGATAGTTGTCATGGACGAGATACTCTTTAACAAACCTATTTCCGATGGTTTCTTCTCGCAGCAGAATATGAAAAAAGTCCGTTAACCAAGCAACTCAATAAACAATCCCGAGATGAAAGAATATCTGAAACTGTCCTGGAGAAACATCTGGAGAAACAAGCGAAGAACCCTGATAACCATAGCCTCGGTTTTTTTCGCACTATGGTTTTCACTAATCATGCGTTCCATGCAGGTTGGCAGCTACAGTCATATGGCCGATGGTATCGTGGAAGCATATACGGGATCGATGCAGATCCACCACGAGGGCTACTGGAACGACCGGACCCTGGACAATACCTTTGAATACAGCCCGGAACTTTCCGGAGAAATAGAAACCATTGATAATGTTAAGGCTGTAATCCCCAGGCTTGAATCCTTTGCCCTTGCATCAACCGGGGAACACACCAAAGGCATACTGGTTGTGGGTATAGATCCCCTGAAAGAACTTGAACTTACGCATCCCGACAGGAAACTGATCGAGGGTGTGTATTTCGACGGATCCCCTGATGGGGTGCTGGTATCCAGCCGTCTTGCAGAATTCCTCAACCTTTCACTGAACGATACGCTTACCATGCTGAGTACAGGATACCACGGTGCAAGTGCAGCAGGCATTTTCCCGGTGATCGGGATTATTAAAATGCCTAATCCCGAACTTGACCGGCGCATTGTATATATGACCCTTCCCGGCGCACAGAATTTTTATGGCGCAGAAAGCATGCTGACTTCCCTTGTTATTAATGTTGAGGATTCTGAACATCTGCATAAAACGAAAAAGAAGTTGACCGATCTGCTCGACGAGGAGTACTATGAGATTATGGACTGGAAGGAGATGAATCCCGAACTGGTACAGCAGATCCAGAGCGACCAGGCCGGGGGATTTATCATGCTTGGGATGCTGTATCTGATTGTGGGCTTCGGTGTGCTTGGAACCCTGATCATGATGACCACTGAGCGGCGCAAGGAATTCGGTGTCATGGTAGCCGTGGGTATGCAGAAAAAAAAGCTGGGTGTCATTCTGACCATTGAAATGCTAATGATGGGATTTGTCGGGGCAGCCACCGGGATCATCGGCAGTTTGCCCGTGATCGGCTACCTGGTTAAAAATCCCATCCGGTTTGCCGGGGAATACGCCGAAGTATTCGAGGCCTATGGCTTTGAGCCTATTATGCCAGCTGAATTTGACATAACATATTTTATCGGGCAATCGGTCATTGTCCTGGTAATTTTCATCCTTGCCATCGTCTATCCGGTCAATTCGGTTCTGAGACTCAAAGAAATAAAAGCATTGCGTGCCTGAATTAAATAATTAAAAATTATCAAGATGATCTGGTCAATATCATGGAAGAACGTTTGGCGTAACAAGGTCCGTTCAATGATCGTTATTGTTGCCTTTACTATTGGAATATTCGGTGGAGTATACATGGTGGCATTTTTTTACGGTATGATGAACTCCAGGATTGAGATGGCCATCGGAAATGAATCTTCCCATATTCAGATCCACCACCCCTCATACCTTGAGAACAACGAATTAAAATACACCATCGACGACACCCCTGGTGTTTTAGCTAAAATCGATCAAATTCCCGGAGTTAAAGCCGCAAGTTCCCGAATAAAGGTCCTTGGAATGGCAAGCACTTCTGGGAATGCTTCCGGGGTCATTATCAACGGCGTCGATACCGGCCGGGAGCGACAGGTTAGCGGAATTGCTGAATCAATTGTTAAAAACGGGGGGGGGTTTTTCGAGGGAAAAAACAGAAAACCGGTCGTGATCGGTGAGAAACTCGCTAAAACCCTCAAACTGACGTATTACGAGCTGCAGCCCGAAGACCTTGAGGGACTCGCAGAAAGAAAAAATTTGCGCGGTGTGCTGCCCTTGCTCGATACCCTGCAGGGCAGGTCTTTCCGCACCGAAGCAGACTTTGAACACGCCCTCGCCGGTTTGGTCGGCGATAAGGAAGCTGACAGGATTTCCTACAGGGTTAAGGAGGTCGCCATAAAATATCGGCTGAAACACAAGATCGTGCTCAGTTTCCAGGCACTGGATGGAAACATCGCATACGATGCATTCCGGGTGGTTGGCGTGTACAGGTCCGGAAATTCTGCTTTCGACGGCATGAATCTCTTTGTCCGCAATACAGATATATCCCCGGCAGCAGCAATGAGGGCCGACCAGTCAAATCAGATCGCCATTCTGCTGAATTCCGTAAACGATGACGATCTTGTCGCAGAACGCATAAAAGAAATCCTGCCGGATATGGATGTCCAGACCTGGGATACCATTATGCCGGAAGCCGGTATGTATTCCGAGGCCATGAATTACTACCTGTTCATTTTCCTGACCATTATCCTGCTCGCCCTTGGTTTCGGAATTGTCAATACCATGTTAATGGCCGTACTTGAGCGGGTCAAGGAGCTGGGCATGCTGATGGCCATCGGGATGAACAGAAAAAGGGTTTTCCGGATGATCATGCTGGAAACCGTTTTTCTGGGATTAACCGGGGCCATGGCTGGAACGTTGCTGTGTTATGTTCTTGTATGGTATACAGGCAAGACGGGTGTTGACCTTTCGGCGCTTTACAAGGAAGGATTTGAAGCCATCGGGTTTTCCGCCAAGGTATACCCGGCAATAGGCGCGGAGTCATTTTTACAGATCCTGTTTTTGGTCATACTGACCGGGATACTGGCATCCATTTATCCCGCCCGCAAGGCGCTTAAACTGAATCCGGCCGATGCCCTCAGGATCGATATGTAAACAATTTATTCACAAATAACAACGTAATCATGAAAGTAATAGATATCAAAAACCTGCATAAGATCTATAATGATTCAGAGCATGAAGTGCATGCCGTCCGGGGCATTGATCTGTCATTTGAAGCCGGTGAGTTCGCCGCCATAGCCGGTCCCTCTGGCTGCGGTAAAACCACCCTTCTGAATATGCTTGGGGGACTTGACAATCCCTCCAGCGGTGAGATCAGTATCGGCGGGACAAATATAAGCACACTTAAATCTTCCGAACGAATAAATTTCAGGCTGAATAATATCGGTTTCGTATTTCAGGCGTATAACCTGATCCCGGTCCTTACGGCTAAGGAAAATGTGGAATTCATCATGCACCTGCAGGGAAAACCGAAGGCAGAAAGGGATGCCCGGACAAAAGAATTGCTTGACGCGGTTGGCCTTGGTGACCGGCTTGACAGCCGCCCTTCCAAGCTCTCCGGGGGACAGCAGCAACGTGTGGCTGTGGCAAG
>CBFDEE010000094.1:0-8528 GCA_965603745.1 uncultured Bacteroides sp.
TAGCTTCCAAGACCACGACTTACAGGGGAACCCTGTTGATAGGTGTCTCAAATGAGACAACGAAATCCCAGAATGCTATCGATCCCGACCTCGTGGATAAAACAACGATATCGGCCCTGAGTGTAGGACTGATCGGGGGAATTCAGAAAAACCGGGAAATGTTCGGCCGCCTCGTGGGATACTACGGAGCGCAGGCAGGGGTCATGATGGATCCCTATAATGCAGGATTCTATATGGGAAAGCTAAGCTATAAGGATGCCAACGACAGTGATAATGATTACAAGAATACCGGGGGGAACACATTCTCCTTCATGGCAGGAGGCCTTGTAGGCGTGGAATTTTTCTTTGCCCCGCGGATGGCCCTGTCGGGTGAATTCGGGTACGATCTCGTATTCTATACCCAGGGAAACCGGAAGAATGTACCCGCCACGGGCACCGAAACCATTACGGATTATGGTGTAACCGGTATCCAATTTGAACCAAGGGCAAGCGGAAGCCTCCAGCTGTTATTTTTCTTTTAAGTAACTTTATGAGCAAAATCTGAACATGGGAAGATCACAGGAATCGTTTTACAAGAAAGAGGTAAGAAAGAAAAAAGAAAAAAAGAGGCTGGAAAAGGAAAAGAAAAGGCAGGCCAGGAAAGAAGGGGAAAAAAGCAGCCTTGATGATATGATCGCCTATGTTGATGCGGATGGAATTATTACCGACACACCGCCGGACCCGGATCAGAAGGAGGATATTGAACTTGAATCTATCGAGGTAAGTGTTCCGAAGAACGAAGGCGGGAATGATCAGGACTCAACCAGGCAGGGAACAGTGGCGTTTTTTGATAATTCCAAGGGTTATGGCTTTATCAGAGATGCGGAAACCCGGGAAAGTGTCTTCGTACATGTAAATGACCTGCTGGAAGAGATCACTGAGGGGAACCTTGTAAGCTATGAAATTGTTAAAGGCAAGAAAGGTCCCGCCGCTATCCAGGTTAAACTGGTAAGATAAGAGAATCTAAACTGCTTCCCGGCCACTGAGATCCTAGACCGACAGCTGTTTATCGTCAGCAAAGTCCGGAATCCATATGGCTACAATATTCTTAGGAGACCTGCTGCCATTACAGGTAACCGTCCTGACGGTAAAGCTTACATTTCCAACCGATGAAACCGAATTATCTCTTATAAAGGATGACAGGACCAGTAAAACAAAAAGGAAAGCAATGCAATGCGTCAGGTGTTTAGTTTTTCTTTTAATCATCTTCTCTGAATAATAATTAATTGATATAATATTATGCATACAGCGGAATCGGGCTAACAGATAATCTGTACCGGGTTACAGCTTACGTTTCAGTTCCGGCAAGCCTGTTAATGTCACTGTTTTCGAGGATCTGTTTTTCATACCCATCCTGGGCTGGATAAATCCGGGCCGGAACATATATGCCTTCCTGAACGGCATGGCCAGGAGGTCGTTTTCGGTTTTACCCTTTACCCGGGCCCACATCATACGGCTTTTTTCATTGCTGTCCGTACCTGCACCCGAAACATAAAGAATGATCATTGACGTACATACACATCTGGGGGATATTCTTTATCCCGGTGGAGGTAAGCTTATCGAGAAAAAAGCTGTTTGAAAAAACTCGTTTTTGATCCGGGCATTCCCCAGGACCAGCTTCATCGCCGGCCACTCGGGACTTTTACAATTCAAGGATGTCCTGGAACTCCTGTCGGGATTCCCGAACTTCTGGACAGATGTGTCGTTTCAGCCGCCGGGGAACATACGGAAGCTGATCGGTAGTTTCGGTGCGGAAAGAGTGCTCAACGGCTCGGACTGGCCATGGGGAAGGATGAATGTATCCATAATGACCGTCAAACGCGCATGTCGGGGGGATGCCTCTGTCCTCAAACGCATGTTGTTCGAGAACGCCGCCGAGCTGATGAGATTGCCCCTGCAGGTCGCTTCAGTGGCTTATCCCCTACGTTAATCCCTTTAATGAGCCGGCACGATCCCGCCTGTGTTGCCAAAGGGCACGGTGATCCCCAGCCAGGGAATGGCTATGAACTCACCAATATCGGCCAGGGGAAATATCAGGCCGTAATCGACTGCAAGCCTCCGTTGTACGGTTCTGCCGCCCAGTGAAATGATGCCGATATTATCCCCACCGGTGTTTATAAAATAATTCTCTGTCATGAGGAAGGTTTTCACCGATATCCTGGTCATGCCGGACAGTGAAAAAGTCGGCACATCGGCCCATCCCCCGTCCGAAAACCCCCATCCCAGTCCTGCTGAAAGGTTATGATCCCTGGAACCAAGGCTTACAACGCCATAGGTGATCCCAATTACCCCACCTTCCGGTATTATCGTAGCAGCCAGAAGGCCGGCACCCATATTCACCTTATCCTCAACAACCGGGAACTGGACCTTCGGTGTGATCCACAGTGGGGTTGGGGCCCCGGCAAAAAGGAACAGAGGCAGCATGCCTACTCCCAGCGAAAAATAATCATGTAAGCCATAGCTTACCTGGTTAAATAATATCCAGGTATTCTGGTAATACCCCTCTCCTTTCTTCAGGCCGTACCCGTTGGGACCGAAAAAATACCTCGAGGCATGGGGATTATAAAAATAGAATTCACCACCGACCAGCTCTTCCGGTTTAATCCGGACCATTTTCCTTATAATGGTTCTGGGAATTTCGACCGTACCATAGGCTTCGGTTTTCAGCATGATCTTCTCATCATCCTGCTGCAATATCTTCCCGATAAAGGTATTTCCGTCAGTGGTTTCAATTTCCCACATAAGGGTGTCCAATGGCAGTTGTGCAGTAAGACCCGCAGAACAAAGGCAAAGGAGGGTGATAAGCGTTATATTTCTGAAGAAATCTTTCATAATACAGAGTATTAAAGCAATTATTTTTCGTGCAATATTATTTCATCCAGGGAACGTTTGGGAACGTGATGTACACCCTGGTCATCCCTCCAGTACCTGATATCACCGTCGGAACCGAGCGCTTCGATCCTGACGGTTTCCTTAGGTTTCCCAAGGGCAATCACCAGCAGGATCTCGAAATTATCGGAAATGTTTAAAATCCTGCGCAGGTTCTCCCGCTGGATCGAACCGATCATACAGCCTCCCAGTCCCCGGTAAGCAGCCCCCAGCATAATACTCTGGGCGGCTATCCCGTAGTCACACCCGAAGGATTCACTGATGGCCTTGTCTCCCAGGATGATGATGTAGGCCGATGGACGTTCACCTTCCGGGGGACCCGGCCAGTCTTCCAGGTAGCCCGCCCACCTTAGGTGGGGAAAAACAGCTTCGTTTTTCCCGGCCTCACAGGAAAGGATATATTTTAACGGCTGAAGATTGGCTCCCGAAGGAGATAATCTTGCAAGGTCCACAAGCTGTTCCAGCGTCCTGAGATCAACAGGTGCTTCCTGGTGGAACCGGCGGTAACTCCGGTTCTTTTTGATAAGTTCTGTAATATCCATGCTTAAATACTGATCTGGTGTGAAGAGATTATATTTAAAATATCCATACTTTATAAGCTGATCTGGTGTGAAAGATTATCTGTTATCAGAGCAATCCCTTTTCCTTCAGAGAAGTCTTGATCTGCTTATGATGCTTCCAGAAATTAACTTCTATTATGTTGAAGATTTTCCTGAATTCAGGATGATCTTTAAGATTATCCATTAAAGGATCCATTTCCATAAAGACAATTATCCAGTAATGATAATTTTCCTGCTGTGAAAAAAGCCTCAGCTGTTCGATTGCTTTCTCCGTTTCCCCCTTATAGGAATAATATGCTGCCAGGTTTAAGGGCCTGTATATAGAATTATCGTATTCAGCATAATCCAGGAAATCATTAAGATATTTTTCTGATTCCTCAGCAAGTCCCATCTCTGCCAGTACATATCCGATCTTTGCGTTTTCATGCCTGTAGATATCCAGGTTCCAGGCTTCCCTGATCCCGTTGAATTTCTGATAATATTTGTAAGCACCCTCAAAATCCCTCATGAAATAACAGATCTTTGCTGTCTCCTGCATGATATCCAGCCTGGTTGTGTCTTTCTCAAGAGCTTTTATAAGAAGTTCTTTTGTCTGCCGGAGGTCCCTGTTCCCTGCATACAGGATGTAAGCCTTTACATATTCAGAATACAAATTATCCGGATCGTATTCCAGTGACCTGTTTATGTACTTTTCAGCCTCATTTACAAAACCGGATTGTATCAGGGCATTGCTCAGGTGCAGATATATAATGCTGGCAGTAGCTGAATCATTTGCTGCGATATCCAGCCGGATCCCCTTAAGTGCATATTCCAGGTATTTTTCCGTATTGGGAATGTAACTTGTATAAAAATCTGACAGGGCATTAATGACCATAGCAGAATTCGGATTGTATTCCAGTGCCTTTTCCAGATAGGGAACCGCCTCTTCATACTCCGCCATGTTCATGTGATACAGGGCCTTGGCAACCAGGCCCTGGGGCAGCTGCGGATCGAATAACAGTGCCTTGTCCGCATAACTGTTGATCCGGGCTGAGTACTGTTTTTCAACCTGGTAAATATCCAGGAAAAAATACGATATGGCTATGCCTGCATACGCCCGTGCAAATTCACCGTCATGTTCGATTGCTGTTTGGAAATTACCGATGGCAGCCTCCAGGTTCTCACGTCCACCCCGGTACATAAGATCCAGGCCTTTTAAGAAATAATCGTAGGCAACCAGGTCATCGGTAGGGATTTTATTGATTCTCGCCTCCTCTTCCGGTGTGATGATTGCCTCTATCCTGTCTGCAATATTCTTCGCAATCTCCTGCTGCAGCATAAATATATCCTTTGCCTCCCTGTTGTACTGTTCGGTCCACAGGTGCTTATCCCTCTGGGCCTCAATCAATTGAATATTAAGCAGGATCTGGTCCCCTATTTTCTGCCCGCTGCCTTCCACGAAATAATTTACGTCCAGTTCCCTGCCGATTTCCGGAATGGTTTTGGATGCATTCCTGTATTTCTCAACTGATGTTCTGCTGATAACCCTCAGGTCTTCAATTTTCTGAAGATTGTTGAGTATGGATTCCATCAATCCGTTAATAATATAGACGTTTGAGGGATCTTCGCTGTCGTTTATGAAGGGCAGAACGGCAATGGATTTTTCGAGCTCCTCCTGACCTGGTGATGAGGATCTGAATATTGCGAACAGTACAATTGCCAGAGATACAACCAGGACCGCTGAGCCGATCAGATAAATGATCCCTTTTCTTTTTAATTTAACTGTTGCCGGTGGATCATCATCATTTGCATCCCTGTTTGCAGCCTCCCCCGGCGGGTATCCGTAATATTCCCGGAAGCATTTTATAAAGTAGGATATACTGCCGAAGCCGACCTTGTACGATACCTCGGAAACATTAAGGGAACCCTTCCTCAACATCTCCATGGCATTTTTTAACCGGACCTGCCTTATGAACTGGCTGGCGGACAGCTTTGTCAGTTTTTTTATTTTCCGGAGCAGGTTGGAACGGCTCATACCCGTCTTGTCCGCAAGTTCCGACACCCCAAACCTTTCGTTTGACAGGTTTTCTTCGATAATTTCCGTAGTTTTATTTATGAAATCATTATCCATTCAGCCGGAATCTTTTATTGCCGATAAATAAGTTCAGTGAATAATGAACAAAGATACAATCGTCTCAGGAAATTCTGCCTTCTTTACTCTTCCTGCTGCATTTGCATCATAATTTATATCCGTGCATCATAATTTCAACGGTATCACCAAACTTGATATGATTGGCTTCATAGATGCTAAGCATTGCATCATGGTTTGGGGGACCTTTATACCATTGAAATTATGTTAAATCTTAAAACAACCCAGTCATGAAAATTCAAATGATTAATTCTGTTAAAACAGTATTGTCCGCCATGCTTTTAGTCTCACTTCTTGGCTTTGTCTCCTGCAGCAGCATGGGTGGCAGGCAGAAGGAGAAATCTTCAGCCTCCCCTGAAAGTATAAATCCACCGGCGATGGATCTCCATACCGCTGCCCTCCTGGGCGACCTCGATGTCATCAATCAGCACATCAAGGCAGGATCGGACCTGGATGAAAAAGAGCCGTCCGTTGGGTCCAGTCCCCTGATAACGGCAGCCGTATTCGGCAAAACCGAAGTTGCCAGGGTATTGGTTGAAGCCGGGGCTGATGTGAACTTCCGGAACAATGAAGGATCAACCGCGCTTCATACCGCTGCTTTCCTGTGCCGGAAGGAGATAGTTGAAATCCTGCTGGACAATGGTGCCGATAAAAATATACGGAACATCTACGGGTCAACTGCACTGGAATCCGTTGCAGGTCCGTTTGAAGATGTCAGGGGCATCTACGATCAGTTCAGCAAGGATCTCGGTCCCCTGGGACTAAAACTGGATTACGAGCAAATTGAATCGACCCGCCCCGTCATTGCGGAGATGCTGCAATAGACTTATCCGATTACATATCCAGGTGATTCCATTAATCCAAGTCCAAATAATTATAATATGTCAACGATGATCAGAAGATACGATATAGACTGGCTGAGGGTAATAGCAATCGGATTACTGTTGATTTATCACATAACAATCGGCTTTCAGCCCTGGGGAGTATTTATCGGCTTTATTCAGAGCGAAGATTCCCTGGAATCATTATGGGTACCCATGGCCATGATGAATGTATGGAGAATCCCCCTGTTGTTTTTTGTATCCGGGATGGGAGTTGCTTTTGCGATACGAAAAAGGAACTGGAAACAATTACTGCTTGAGAGGTCAAGGCGGATCTTTTTGCCATTCCTTTTCGGGATGTTTACCATGGTTCCCGTACACATTCTGATCTGGCAGAAATACTACAGCCAGGATCCCGGATATTCACCCGGCCCGGGCCATCTGTGGTTCCTCGCATATCTGTTTATCTATGTGATCCTGTTGTCTCCTGTTTTCTTTTACCTGAAAAGAAAAGAAAATGGCAGGATAACCGGATGGTTGAAAAGATTGTTCGGGAATCCCCTGGGATTACTGCTGATCGTAGTTCCATTTGTCCTTGAAACGGAACTGGTGAATCCGGAGATACATGAAATGTACGTAATGACCTTCCATGGGTTTTTACTGGGACTGCTGGCATTCTTTTTCGGTTTTACATGTATCCAGAGTGGAGATGCTTTCTGGCAAACCGTACTTAAATGGAGATGGCTCTTTTTATCTCTCGCCGCGGCACTCTTTCTGCTCCGGGTAATTGAATTCGACCTGAAATCACCTAATTACCTTATGTCCGTCGAATCCAATCTCTGGATCTTTGCGGTATTTGGTTTTGCTTACAAATACCTGAACCACCCAAGCAAAGCATTGAGTTATTTAAGCCAGGGAGCATATCCGATCTATATCATACATATGATCTTCCTGTACCTGGGCTCCTTCCTGATATTCCCGCTTGATATTCCGACATCAGTGAAATTCCTGATAATACTGGCTATTACGGGTGCCGGATGTTTTGCCCTTTATGATCTGGTAATCAGAAGAGTGCGTTTCTTAAGGCCACTGTTTGGATTAAAAAGGATTTGAAATGCAAACAAGATTTAATATCCGGGATATCCGAAGAAGGATTCTGCTGATTTCTGTTCTTTCATCATTTTATTCACCTTAAAATCTGCCTTTCATGATTATCACATTGATTATTTGTATATTCCTGTGTGAATTTCCTGCCACCACTGCCTGTTAAAGAAGTATGGGGACTCAAATACATTAAAATCCCAAAAACCAATTAAGGGTGGGAAGGGTCTGTAGAAAATAATTAAACTCAATGTTTAAAAATTTCCTAACCATTGCATTCAGGATCCTTATCAGGCACAATTCCCATTCGCTGATCAATATTTCGGGACTTGCCATCGGGCTGGCGGCGTCAATCCTGATCCTTTTATATGTCCAGGATGAACTAAGCTACGACAGGTTCCATGAGAATTATGACCGGATCTACAGGGCAGGATTACACGCCACCAACCAGGGGAATGAATTCGTGCTTCCTTTATCATGCGTACCGTTGGCACCAATACTGGCAAGGGATTATCCGGAGGTGGTCAGCGCAACCCGCCTGTTTACTTTCGTCGGGGAATCCACTGTAAAATATAAAGAAAACAGTTTTCTTGAAGGCCGGTTTTTTTACGCCGATTCCAGCTTTTTCAGGGTATTCACAGGTGGTTTGCTGAAAGGTGATCCTGCAACGGTTCTTGCCCGGGCCAATACAGTAGTTATCACAGACGAGATGGCAGTTAAATATTTTGGGACCGAGGACCCTTTAGGCAAACTAATCGAAGTCGGGGTTGAATCCATGACCGAGCCTTTCACCAGGAAAGAATTTGAAGTTACCGGTGTGGTTAAAAAATACCCGGGCAGTTCACACCTGAAGTTTGATTTTCTTGGTTCTCTGGGATCCATGGGAATCATTAACAGCACCGACTGGATGAGTTACCTGGTCTACACCTATTTTCAGCTGCAGGAGGGACAATCACCCGACCGGCTGGAAGCCAAATTCCCTGAGATGGT
>CBFDEE010000095.1:0-8528 GCA_965603745.1 uncultured Bacteroides sp.
GCCCCGTCGAAAAAATCACATCTATGGATAAATACCTTTGTTGCCCCGGTTACTTCCATGGCATCACCACCGCCGGCAGGGCCGATGATAAGGTTCTGGATAATGTAATTGCTCTTATCCAGTTTGATCGTTCCTCCCCCGAGCCCTGCCGTGGAGTCTGCACCGACAATCGTTTTATTTGACCCGACACTTACTGCCCCGGTCCCGATACTGATCTTACCAACCACAATGATAACCGCGGGATCAGAGTTACTGACAGCCGATATGAATTCCTCTGCTGTGGATACGGTAACCGGTGTTGCATTGCCCCCTCCTGTTGTTCCTGCATATCCTGCATATCCGTCGGGAATGGCGATTGATTGTGCCCGGCTGAATGGAATGCATAAAAGGACCAGCAAACCGGATAGAAGAAACCTGGAAATGATATCATTTATCTTCACTGTTTTCATGATTGTAACTGCTATATTCAGATCTATTCAAATACTCAAAGCTTTTTTTGCGCTGCCCGGGAAGCAGGGTGGAAAGCACAAAGCCAACAAGGAAAATGACCGTTGTCCCGATTACGATGGTCAGGTTGGCATGGAAGGGGCTCCTGAACCAGATACCCTCCTCAAGGTATATGGGTGAAAGGCTCATCCAGAAAATGACCAGGACACCTGCGATCACACCACATACGGCATAGATGTTCTTTGCCTTCCTGGCCAGGTAGGCCAGCAGGAAAAGCCCGAGCATGCCCCCGCTGAAGATGGATGCCAGGGCCCACCATGCATCAAGTGCCGATTTTACCCGGATCATGGCCAGGGCGATCATGATACCGCAAATCCCGAAAATAAATGATGAGAGGTAAAGCACGGTCATTGACCTCCGGTCGGATGCATCGGGCCTGAAAAACCTCAGGTAATAATCATTCAGGACGATCGTCGCCGTACCGTTGATGCTTGTTGAAACGGTACTCGTTCCTGCAGCAAAGACCGATGCGATGAGTATCCCGGTGAGTCCGGCTGGCAGGCCGTTAACAATAAAGTAGGGAAATATTTTATCACCTTCCGACAGGTCCTGCAGCTCTCCCGGGAGCAGGTCCATGTTCACGTTGTAATATGAAAACAGGGCGGTTCCGATGAAAAAGAACAGAAGGGATACAGGGACATACAACAGGGCTCCGAACAATGCCGACCACTGGGCTTCTCTTTGTGTCCTGGTGGTCATGTAGCGCTGGATATAGTTCTGGTCGATACCGTAATTCTGAAGGTTGATGAACAGGCCGTAAAGGATCATAACCCAGAATGTGGATTGTGAAACACTGGATCCGAAACTGCCAAGGCTGAATTTCCTGTGTTCAGCTGCTATTTCAAAAAGCTGCCCCGGTCCCTCAGGCATTCCGAACAGCAAAACCAGTGAACATGTCAGAGCACCGCCGATCAGGATAATGCCCTGGATCGCGTCAGTCCAGATAACGGCCTTTATCCCGCCAAGCATGGAATACAGGATGACAGCAATGCCAGTCACAATGATGATCAGACTGATGTTCCATCCGAATAATGTGCTGACGGGAAGGGCCATCAGGTACAGGATGGATCCTACACGCATCAACTGGGTAAGAATGTAGCACAGTGAAGCATAGGTCCGTGCCCATACCCCGAAGCGTTTTTCCAGGAAGGTATAGGCTGAAATGCTGTTGATGCTTCGGTAAAGGGGGACGAAGAACTTCATGGCCAGGATTGCCGCCACCGGTATGGACAGGCTGAATACAAACGCATTCCAGTCGCTCTGGTATGCTTTCCCGGGGATGGCCAGGAAACTGATACTGCTGACGAAGGTGGCAAAAATGGACATACCGACGATCCAGGGCGGGAGGATCCCCCCGCCGGCGGTATACTGGCTGGCATCCCTGTTCTTTTTATAGAAAGTACTGCCAAAGACAACTATCCCGGCCATGTAAACCAGGAAGATGATAAGGTCAAGTGCTGGTAATTTCACGCTTAATGATCTTGAGAGCTTCTTCTATCTTCTCCCTTTCCTGTTCCCTGAACCTGTGGAAGGGGTCCGTCATATAATCATCGCATATCCCCATTATCGACAATGCGCATTTCAATCCCTTCATATAACTGGAACTGAACCTGCCCACCCTGTAGATATGGGAACTGATCAGAAGTACTTTCTCCTGGAGGATCTTGATCCTTTCGTAATCCCTGGCAACGGCGGCATCATACAATTCCACGTACAGTTCCGGGAACAGGTTGGAGCCCCCGTTAACGCCACCGTCCGCTCCGAGTACCGTTGCATCGGCAAGTATTTCCTCGGGACCGACAAAAAGCTTGAACTCGGGCATGTCTCTCATGGCATACTGGAGAATGCGGAAATAGGCCATATTGGCAGAGCTGTCCTTCAGTCCCACGACCTTCTCATTCTCCGCAATGGCCCTCACCGTTGCAGGTTCAAGGATGGTCTTGGTATGCAGGGGCATGTTGTAGAGGAAGAGAGGAAGGCTGATCCGGCGGACCAGTTTTTCAAAATATTCAATAAGTTCCGGCTGTCCGGTCGGATAATAGTAGGGAGGTGCAGCCACCACTGCCGAGGCACCGTATTCTGCTGCCTTCCCGGCAAGGTTAATGCTTTCCATGATGGATGTATCCGTGATGCCGACAAGCACCGGCACCCGTCCTGCCACCTGCCTGCAGACCCTTTCCACCAGCTCATATCTCAGCCTGTAGCTGAGTCCCGAGAATTCACCCGTGGTCCCCAGCACAAATATCCCGGACACACCGCCGGCAATTACATGGTCAACCAATTTTTCCAGTCCCCCGACATCCAGTTCATCCGCATCCCGGAGCGGTGTAACCAGGGGAGTGATCACCCCCCTGAGGTGTTTGATCTGGTCAGCATACATCATGTAACGGTTTTCGGTTGGAAATCACGGACATTCATATTCTTTAAGAAGGTGCTGGTAAGCCGGTTCAAGTCCGGCGGCTTCTTTGATCTTTTCATCCACCTGCGGACCGTTATTAATCCATTCATTACCTGGACCAGTTGCATTTGCATTGAATTTTGCTTTTTCGGACCAGTTGTTCATTACCCGTATATATGATGAGTTCTGATCAAGATAAATGTACTGGTAATGCTCCTTAAGATGTGCATAAGGTGCATCTTCCAGGTGGTGTATGCAATTGTTGCTGATTTCTGTATTAGGTTGTGCGGACAATATGTAAATACCTGCAACATCGTATAATTGTTTCGCAAAATGATGGATATTATTTGCATGTATCCGGTTATTTTTCATACAGTTAATTACTCCGGTCCAGCCCCAGCCTAAGGAAATACCCGTATTATTCAGATGGCTTATCTCGTTATGCTCGATATTAATGTCATGTGCGAAACCTACATTGATTCCATCACAGTCCCAATACTCATTGGAACAATCCGTGATTAAGTTATTGGCAATCCTGATATGTTGACAAACCTCACGAAAATCAATGGGATCGTATGGCAAATGATCTTCTATACTTAGATCACCGTAAAACCCGGCCCTTATTCCGCTTCCCCCGATATCCTTAAAGGTACATCCTTCCACATTACTGTAATGTGCACCACTTATAAAGTCGAGGGCCGTAGCTGCCATGTGGGTAAAAACGCATCCCTTGAAACTGATATGACTGGTTCCCTTCAGGGATATTCCGGCAGACTGCCTGCCTAACCATCCCTGGTTTTCCAGGCTTTCATTCCCGGGAGTTCCGGGCGGCCTGAGCTTATAGGCATCGATAATATACATCCCGTCCTGTACAGGGATAAAACCATAATAAGATGGCCTTGTCCAGGAGGTATGTTCAAAATGCAGATCCTGTACAGTAACATTTCTGACCGGATTATCCAGTGACCCTTCAATATGCAATAAAGTCTCCTGTACCGGAATAACAACTTCTGCAGTATTCATATTCTCATCCTTACGTGGCCAGTAATAGATCTTGCCGGTAAGCGGATCGCGACACCATTCCCCCGGTTGATTTAAAAGTTCGATGGAATTGGCGAAGAAAAATGGAGAGTTGCCGCAAAACGGATATGCAGTGTCCGCCCTATATATATCTAAAGAATCATCCACAGGTATTGGCCAGGGGTGTTCAAACTCAACGCGGCTGTCCGGCTGATGAAAAGTTAGTTTAACCCTGTCATCAATTATATCATAGCTTTTAATTCTCAGGTTGGCAATTGTCCACCACTGGATAATGATAAACTCAAGCTGGACAGCGTTCTCCAGGTCTATCTTCGGCACAGGTATCCACATTTCTTCATTCACACTATCGCTTTTTATGATACGATCCAGTTCCCCGTCATGGAATGTATTTGCCCGTATCGCTTTTTTATCGTTTATCCACATTTCCCTGAAATTAAGTTCATTCCCCCAGACTGACGGAATATCTGTCGACCATACATTACCCTGGGCTTCGGCCGGAAGGTGTTCAACAGGATCTTTTTCCTTAATCCAGTTAGCAACCCGGAACCCACCACTTATTACAGCCTTTTCATCATCTGCACCGCTGATTACGGTTGGTGATGATTCAGTACCGGAATCCTCAGTCCGGATATAAACAGGTTCATAAAGTCTGTAAATCCCACCCCTGAGTATAATATTAATTCCATCCTCAATACGGGGATCATCTAATCTTCTCATTTCGCGGGCTTTCCTGAGCGACATGGATAAAGTTTCCATAGGTTGACCCTCACTACCTGAATTTCTGTCTGATCCATCAGGAGATACCCAGATCTCATGAGGTTGGGCAACAGATATATAACATATCACAGAAATAATTGAGATTGTAAAAAGCTTTTTAATAATCATTTTACTGCAGATTGATTTATTGAAAAATCGATTTTAAATATCTGGTGTTTGCTCCGAAATTACCGATTACATCACGGGTATTATTCGCATCCCGCGAACGTTCTATGACCAGCCACCCGCTCCATCCCATCTCATCAAGGGTTTCCCTGACCTTATGCATATCAAGCCGGTCGTTGTGTTCAAGCAGGACCCCGTCACTGTCGGTGCAGTGGATCTGGCAGATCCTGTCTTTCCCAAGGATCTTCAGTTCCTCACATAGATCCTTTCCCGCAACCAGCGGATTCTGGAAATTGAAATAGCTTTTAATTGCCGGGGAGCCTATTTCATCCAGCAGTTCCACCTCCCCAGCGGCATCCAGGGAGGTCTCAATACCGATCACCACACCTGCAGCCTCGGCTTTCCGGCCTGCTGTTTTCAGGCGTTCCACGATAGCCTGCCTCCTTTCAGGGTATTTATTCATATCCCCCTCGACCCCCAGCGGAAGGAATGCCACCTTCGCCCCCATCAGGATCATGGTATTGATGCAATCGTCGATGATCCTTTCTATGCCCTCCCTTGTCGGGAAGGACTGGGCATAAAATCCAGACATGGCAATGGAGGCAATTTCTATGTTGAGTTCGCGGGATTTGTCAATGAACTGCTTCCGGACAAGAGGATCGAACAGTTTATTGTCAAAGGTGGGACGTTTCCCGAGTCCCCCCATATCCACCTCGAGCCCGTCCGCGCCGATTGCTTTCGTTCTGTCGAATGCGCCAAGTTTCTGCCTTTTGAGGATCATCCAGTCACAGACGGCGATCCTGTAACGCTGCTCAGGCACATTCCCGGCTGACTTCTTCTGTACATTGGCGGCCTGCTGCCCGGGATTGTTCGATGCGACGGGCCTGTACCCGGTAATCTCTGCAAAAACCTTTTCAAGTGCAGCGAAATCCCTGATTGCGTTTGCGGGGAGGGATTCCCCGCCCGGACCGAAAACCAGCAATTCCCTTTCATCCTCGATAACGCAGCCCGATTCATCGAGGTTGCCGTCTGCATTCCTGAAGGCGGAAGCATCCAGTTTCAGGTGTTCAGCCATGAATTCGTACATGGCTAAGCGTTTCGAGGGACCGTAGTCATGGCCTTCTTCGGCAAGGTGTACATTCCTTACCAGGTCCTTTTTCCCGTAAAAACCGTAAATCCTCTGGAGGTAAGGGTATTCCGCAGCGGGAACTTCCCGGGTCCAGTCCCCCCCGTCGGAAACGATCAGTTGGGGCCTTGGTGCTGCCATGGCTGCGATCTCGGGATTGCTGGTCCCTCCCCCGCAGAGATGTACCGGCATCCCGCTTTCACAGGGGCATCCCCCGGCAAAGAAAGCGGACAGCATGACCACCGGCACCGAAACACCGATGCGCTCATCAAGTGCGGTGATCAGCATGGACTGGCTCCCCCCTCCGGATGCCCCGGTAATGGCCACACGGTCCGGATCCGCATTTTTCAGGGACAGAAGATAATCCAGGATCCTCAGGCTGTTCAGGGCCTGTACGGTCATGGCCAGGCTCCGGTGATGGTCTTCCGGTTTGAACTGCAGAAGGGATTCCCCGTAAGCAAAAAGGTCATAACTGATGGCCATGGCCCCCATTTTCGCCAGCATGGCGCATCGGTATTGCCCCTGCGGGTTGTAGCGGCCGTTCTGAAAATGCCCGTTGGGACAGAGGATCACGGGGATCTTCCCCCGGATCTTTTCAGGCCTGTACAGGGATCCGCATACATAGAGGCCGGGAAGGGTTTCCAGGGCGATGTTTTCAACGGTATATCCATCATACTCCCGGAGGTTGGCTTTCAGTGGTTTTGATCCGGGAGAGGGCGGCAGGGGGGACAGATGCAGTGCCCCGTACATGCATTCCCGAAGGTCCGTTCTCCGCTCTTCCCAGGATTCGATATCATGGTACTTTCCGGCCAGGGCCTCAAGGAATTCCCTTCCGTCCTCAGGTGACATCTCAGAGTGACGGTAGGGCTTGATGCTGTACACTTTTTCCGCTTTCCGGACCAGGAAGAGGTCGAAGGGTGAGAGGATGTTCTGCATGGTCTTTTCAAAATCCGGGCGGAATCTCCAGTAGGCATTGCTCAGCATTAATCCTTCCACATATTCCTTCTTATAGTTGAGTTCCACCCCGAACCGCAATTCTGCTTCCTGCAGCACTTCTTCGAGCGGTTCCGAGTAAGCCTGGTCGGAAGTCTGGGCAAATACGGAAAAGGACATTGCTCCGGCCAGAAGAAATAAGAGCGGGAGCGCAGTATGCAGTTTTCCGGTTTTCATTTTCATTGGATGATTATTCGTTCGAGTCCGGGTGAGGATGCCGCTTCCTTACCATCAACAAGTACGTGCAGGCCCGTGCCTCTGCCGTACCTGCTCCCGTCGCGGTCCCAGAAGATCGTCAGGATCTTACCCCGGTACAGGACCCTGTCAAGGCAGAACCAGTCCCACACACCCTCCGGAACCAGCGGATTAACCTCTATGGCATCTTCGTTCCCGGGCCTCAGTCCCACAAGTCCCGTTATAACCAGGTCATTAAATGTAGAATGGTTGTAATAGCGGCTTCTTTCCTGGTCGCCCTTCAGCCAGTAGCCGGTCGTTTCGTCCAGGTACTCGCCGATATACGGGCGGCCCCGGTAATGCTGGGATTCCACGTAGAGTTCCATATGCCTGAAAAACACGGAATCGTTTACCGGGGCGGGACGGCCGCTGTTCAGCACATTGGCCATGGCCGTCAGGGTCTGCGAGGTGGCAAAGGGCCAGACGGCGCCGTCCCATTCGCATTGGCAGCAGCCGTGCGAACGGAATTCCGGGTGCCGGCGCTCGGCGGTTGTCAGCCCGAAAGGGGCCAGGAACCCACCGGGATCTGTGACCTGGTCCCAGGCCCCCTCATGGCCCTGTTCCGGCAACATAAAGTACCACGGGATGTATCCGATGGCCTCCCGGACATCCGCAAACTCACCGTTTTCCTTCAGGGTTTCGTAGAATCCGCTTGCAGGGTTCCAGAGCTTTTCTTCCACGAGCAGCCTTAGGGTATCGGCCTTGGCCGCATACTTCTCCGCAAGCTGCTCCTCCCCTGCCATTTCTGCAATCCATGACAATGCCAGGGCATTGCCGTACATGTAGGAATTGATGGTGGGCCTTGCGTTGCGAACCCGCCTGCCGCCGCTGATCTGTTCCTCCATGCCATCCCTGACATCGTGCTGCCAGAAAAGCCCGCTGCTCAGGCGGTGGTCCGATTCCCATGCACGGTACTCGGAGTCAAGGTCGGGAAGCATATCCATCAGGAAATCCCGGTTCCCGTCGACAAGGTAGCGGTTGTACAGGGCCCAGGCGGTCCAACTGCTGAATTTCCTCAGTCTCTCCATCCTTCCCCCTTCATTTCCCCTGTACCATACATGCACGTAGTCGTCGAGATACTGCCTGTCATGGAGCCATCGTGCTTCGTAGATATGCTGCCCCAGCGCGCAGCTGATCAGGTTGTAGCGGTCCGCATAGGAACGGTCCACCAGGAATTCGGTCATCGCCCAGCCATGGGGTGTTTCTTTAATATGCTTTCGCAGGGTCCACCAGCGGTAATAGTACATCTCCTCGAAATTATCCTGGGGGCATTCGAAGAGGGGGATATTCTCCAGCATCCAGTCCCACGCCCCCGCATTGGGGATACCCTGGACAATGTTCTCATCC
>CBFDEE010000096.1:0-8517 GCA_965603745.1 uncultured Bacteroides sp.
TCAGAATATAAGAACATCAGCCTGAACCTTGAGAACCTGAATGTCTCTGGCATAGTAGACCGGAACTATCTGATGCAGGTATTCGAAAACCTGCTTTCCAACGCGATCAAGTTTTCACCAAAGAATTCCCATGTCTGGGTAAAGGTTACCGAGAACAATGGGGAGGTCAGGGTTAATTTCATTGATGAGGGACCCGGGATCAAGGCAGAGGAGATGGATAAGCTTTTCGGCAAGTTCCAGAGACTCAGTGCAAAACCGACTGCCGGTGAGGATTCAACCGGACTCGGATTGTCGATTGTAAAAAAATACGTCGATGTAATGGGCGGAAAAGTCTGGTGCGAAAGCGAACCAGGCAACGGTTCAAATTTTATCGTAGCCTTCCGTAAATCCAGGTAAAACAATCGCGCGATCGCCAGAAGTTATGCGGTCACCTTGAATATCCCCTTCACCGGGATGAACCATCAATAATGCCCGAACCTGGGATTCACGATATTATTGTAAATGGATCCGAATGTATAGGATATCCCGATGCCCCCATGATAGTAGTAACCGGTTTCCATTTCCTGGAGCCGCAGGAGGATATCGGCCTCTGACAGTTCACCTTTAGCCAGGGAAACCTGGTCGCGGACACGCGCAATTTCCCCGAAAACACTGAATGACAATCCTTTGACTATCCTTATATTTATATGTCCCCCCAGTTCGACACGGTTCTTGGAAAAGTCATCAAGGTAATTGGATGCCTGCATGGAAACATCCACCGATCCCCATTTCTACCTTACCTCATAGGCCATCATAAAGGTGTGTTCAAAAAGCCCCTCTCTGATCATGCCATAGATCGTGGTATCCTTGTAGAAATTTGAAGAATACCCGATCCCGTAGAGCATCCGCAGCTGCCGTCGCGTGGATTCATGATACGGGAAAATATTGTATTCAATGGCTGGTATTATTTCCACCTGGAATTTGTAATTGCTGAATGTCGATGAACTGAAGTTAAGGGCCCCGCCGGCAGACCAGTGTTCATTAATGCTTTTAACGATCAGGTTCTCCAGGTCCTGCCCGCTCTGGTATGCCGTGTAAGAGGTATCCTCATAATCATAGGTAACACTTTCGTATTCATGGTCGAAATCAAACTCCATTTTCCAGGCTTCAGTAACCTTCATCACCCTGACCGAATTTTCAAGGTATATTTCCTTATATGTTTCCTCACCTTCGAACCATGGAGAGAAGTTGAGTTCGAACACCCAGTTGTTCCACCGGTCGGTAACTTCCTGGTCCTCCAGCATCTCACTGTGTGAAATATCTATTTCCCTGTAAAGAGGGGTATGCGCGACATACCTCATGAGTCCCATTTTAAGCAACTTCAGTTGTTCGCTGCGTATCCGGTCCTGCGTGTCATCCGGCATGCTTGTGAACCTGAGCGTATCGTTCATATTACGAAACTCATGCTGCCCCTCAAAAGCAATGGTATACTCATGTCCGCCACTGCCTGCACTCTGCTGCGTTATAAGTGCATATACCTGGGCCTCCCTGACATCCCTTACATAATTGACATAGGGGATCTCTCTCCTGATGTAATCGATGTCACAGTAGCAGTCCAGGAAAAACCGGAGCGATTCCTTCCGGATCGCAGCAGCATCGGAAATTGTGTCCTGTGCCCTGCTCCGGACCGGGGCCATAAATACAAGCAGGAACAGGATAGGATAAAGGGATCTATTGATTTTCATTTTCAGTTGATTTCATGAGGAAGGCATACAATTCGGTAATTGCTGAAATAGTCAATCCTGGTCCTGATCAGGATGCACCGGTACGGATATTCCGGAATGCTAAAGCACTTCGATAAAGACAGCTACGGCAAGCAATAAATCGGTAGCAAGTACTGTGATCACATTGCTTCCGAGAGCGGGGACAAGTTTGCCGATATCATCCCCGTATTTAATGGCTGTTATTGATGCCTTGATACCCAGTGGTAAAGGTAAAAGGGCCAGGTAGATCCAGGGGGAGGATATGCCGATCAGCGGCATCAGTACTATGATCCCGAATGTGATCAAGATACCCGCGGTATAAACGTACGAGGCTCCTTTCCTTCCGAAGCGGATCACCAGATGATTGCGCCCCCCTGCCTTATCGGCTTCAACATCCGGGAACTGGTTGATCAGAAGGAGCAGCGAGGTAAGGATCCCGGGAGGTATGGAGATCCAGATAAGCTCGGCCGGAAACAATCCTCTGATGCTTAAACCCGGACTTGAGGTCATCGCAAGGTAGGTACCCAGAACCACAAAGGATCCGAGCGCCAGCCCGGCAAACAATTCCCCCAGTACGCGTTTTGACAGGAAGTTTGTATAAAACAGAACCGAAAAAGCACCCATGGCTGCGAAAATCAGTACCGCCCAGTGGGATACGATGGCAAAATAAACCCCTATCGCTCCTGAGATCAGGAGTGTAACGATCCCGACTGTCTTGACACTTTCGGGCCGGGTATTGCCGGAGGTGATCATCCCGCTTCCCCCGCTAAAGGGTGTCCTGTTGGTGTTAAAATCGATCCTTGTCTTAAAGTCGGAATATTCATTAAACAGCTGAAGCTCTGACCGTCAGTCTGCGGGTACTTGACCGAGAATGCAAGGCCGATGACTACAAGGAAAACAGCAAGGATGAGAAAAGGGGCACGGATCTGTGCCATCCACACTTTTACGGAATTGTCACTCATGATAGCGGAATCTAAAGTTTATTAAACCGTGTAAACATAAAAAAATAATCTTAAAGATCAAGATGAAGAACGGACATACCTTCGCCCTCAGCTGAGCTTCTCTTCCTTCCATTCCTATTTTTCTTTTAGAGTTAGACAGGCCCGGGCCATCTGTAATCCGCGGACCTGGTAGCTCAGGTATTCCCGGAGCGTTTCATAATCCTGCCGGGCATAAGGAAGCAGACTGCCTGCCTGCCCGTAAATTGCCGGCAGGCTTGATTTCTCAATGAGATAGTAACCCTGCAGGAAGGACCTGATCCCCCCGGAAATGATCAGCTGCCGGCACTTTATTTCCTTTCCGGATTCCACCAGGTGGTTCACAATTTCCACCATTTCACCGGCATCATGTCCGACCATGGCTAATGGCTGATAGAATTCAGCGGCAGGAGGGTCGGCACGCTTCAGCTCCAGGAGTGTAAAATTCGTCCCCCCGAAAGCAGCAAATTCGATGGCTTCCAGCGGAAGTCCCAGCAGGGCTTTAAGGCTTTCGGGTCCCATGCCCTGTCCCACTTCCTTTACGATCACAGGATAATCAGCCAGCTCCATGAATTGCTTGATCGTATCAATCGGAGCCTTCATAAAACGGTCTCCCTCAGGCTGGCAGAACTCCTGGATGGGATTGACATGTACCACCAGTCCATCGGCCTGTAGCTTATCGATGAGCTGTCCGATCCTGTCCGCCTGGCCGGCTGCAAGAAGGTCCTCCACCTGGGCGATTCCCAGGTTTGCATAGAAAGGATAATCATCCCCTATTATAGGGCGCAGGTTGAAATCCTCGTAAAAGCTTTCATCGTCCATGATCACCCTGCATGATCCGAGTCCCATTCCCATGCCAAACTCATTGCAGGCCCTGGCCAGGTTCCTGTTAATGGCAGCGGCCGTTTTCGTCCCCCCGGTCATGCTGCTCACCCAGATTGGTACTTTCAGTTTCTTCCCGAGGAATTCAAATGCTTCATCCTCCCCGGAAGGGTGAGGATTCAGTAATGGTTCATAATTGAACCGCCTGTCCAGCGAATCCGGGAAGGTCCGGGAATCAAGGGCAAGATCGATATGGTCTTTTTTCCTTTCTTGCATACAGGGCAAAGATCATAATTTCCAGGAACTTTACATAGTACGAGCTGTGAATTCAGTTGTTCATTATTCAGGTACTGATTTGCTTTTTTTATAACAAAAATTATTAACTTGCGTTATTACTAAAACCCACAGCTATGGCACATGCTCATGCGGGAAACGCCGAGGAATTACAGAATAAGAAATTGTCGCAGAAAAAGTACCATCTGCCGGTCATCGGCCATTTTGCTGACAAAAGTGTCCAGTTTGACTCGATTATTGATGCCTCCAGGGCGACAGGCCTCCATCCAACACTGATATTTGAGGCATGCATCGGCAAGATCTTCCGCGCCCAGAATACTTACTGGGAATACGTCAAAGGAAACCATTATATAAAGTATAAAGCATACTATATCAACGCACAGGAGAGTTACACCAGGGTTGGCGGATTCAACGGGTAATAATTACCTCCACACGATATCAAAGACTGCCATCGGTTTCCGCTGGCAGTCTTTTTTTATTGAGGGGATGCTTGTTAAGCCACCTGACATTGCGCAAGCGATGTAGTGGCGGACCGGCATCCCCTCAATAACTTAAAATTGTATGCAAAAAAAAGACCACCGGGAATACAGCGGCCTTATATATTTTATGTAGAACATTTCTACTCGAGGATTACCTGTGCGAAAACCTGTACTATTTCGTCTGCTTTTTTTGCCGATTTCAGGGCCTTCTCAAAATCCGAAGTATCCTGGTCGTAGATCGCAAATCCTACATCCAGGCACCAGCCCAGTTTATTAACTGCATCGCTGCTGTCTATCACGCCCTTTTTGAGTTGTTTCCTGAAGTGAGAGTTAAGCCTTTTCAGTGAATAATAAATAGTCGGTTTCATCACGACGGTCCGTTCACCGGGGTTGGTAACAGTCCCCGCTTCCACGTATGTGTATGTTTCCTGTAGCCTGTAGAATTTTATGGCTACCTGCTCACCCAGGTAATGGCTTCCGATATCACTGCTTTCAATATTAAAATGAACCGTATCCCCCAGCTGATTCTGGAATGTAAACTGTTCCTGTCCGCTTGCTCCCACCACAAATGCTACCACTCCGAATAGGAGAGTAAAAATTCTTAATCTCATTGGTTGTCTGTTTTATTCAAAAATCGCCGCAACAAATATAAATATATATTTAATTGCCTGCGCAATTTTAATGCATTCATCCATACCAATGCATAATATTTTTTCAAACCCCTAAAATACCATCATACATATTGATATTATTAATATATTTTTTGATGTTCCCTGATAATTGTCAGTCTTCCTGCTATATATGTGATATTTTGTGGCCGGGATTCAAATATCTGTGTAACAACAAATTGTTAAATAAATTACAAAAATGACTGAATGTGAAAAGTCCGCATGAAATTCTACTGAAATGCTGCTAAAAGGAAGCCTGCCGTGCAGGATTATCGACACAACGTAAGCAATGGTGTAAACATTCATCACTGTATTTATGCAGATTTCTCTGCCAAATATCTCTACCGGATAGCCTGGTACTTACCAATACATTTGGATGCCATCGAAAACAAAGACGATTTTGAGTCCGGCTGGGGCATTTACTGATCTAATTAATTTTAAGAAGAAAAAGAGGTTTCTGCCTGACAGAAACCTCTTTTTTTATTACTATACCACTATATCTTACAATCTCAGACATGCTTTTCAGGATATATGAGTATTTTTACAATCATGAAAGATGCCTTTATTAAAACAATTATTTTCTTTACAGAAGTTTAAAACTGAATTTTTCATAAGTGAATGAATACAACAGATACAATAAAAAAACTGAATATGATTCCAAGACTACATGAAACGAGAAGATATGCCTTATGGCGTGCATTAATGTTCATTATTGTTTTTACCACCGGCAATCTGGTAATTGATGCCCAGGTACCTGCTTTCCCGGGTGCCGAAGGATACGGTGCGAATGCCACCGGGGGCCGGGGCGGATCGGTCAAAGAAGTGACCAACCTGAACGATGCAGGCAGCGGGAGCCTTCGGGCCGCGATCGAAGCATCGGGCGCAAGAACCGTGGTTTTCCGGGTTTCGGGAACCATTGCCCTGCAATCCGACCTGAAAATTGCGAACGGCAATATTACCATTGCGGGCCAGACAGCCCCCGGTGATGGCATCTGCGTCAGGAATTACCCCTTAAGAGTCGATGCAGACAATGTGATCATCCGGTACATTAGAAGCCGCCTCGGAGACGAAAAGGCAGTCGACGACGATGCCATGAAGGGAAGGCATTACAAAAACATTATCATCGACCACTGCTCGATGTCCTGGTCGGTGGATGAGTGTGCCTCCTTTTACGACAATGAAAACTTTACAATGCAATGGTGCCTGCTCAGTGAAAGCCTGTATGAATCCGTGCACGACAAGGGAAGGCATGGCTACGGAGGTATCTGGGGCGGACAGGGAGCCACTTTCCACCATAACCTCCTCGCCCATCACTCCAGCAGGAATCCGAGATTCTGCGGCAGCCGGTATACAAACCAGCCCGACCTGGAAAAAATAGACCACAGGAACAACGTGATCTACAACTGGGGCGGCAACAGCTGCTACGGCGCCGAAGGGGGAAGCTACAACATCGTGAACAACTACTACAAGTACGGACCCGCCACCTCACCCAAAGACAGGATCATAAGCCCGGATCCCGATAACGGAGGCAATGCCCAGCCAGCCGGCGTCTGGGGTAGTTTCTACATTACAGACAACTATGTATGGGGATATCCAAAAACAACAGATGACAACTGGACTTATGGTGTTGAGGATGTTTCTGCGGCAATCAAAGAAGAAATCAAACTGAACAACCCGATTGACGCACCTGCCATCACCGAACATCCGGCAGAAGAAGCTTTTGAACATGTACTGGCCAGTGTGGGGTCTGTTCTTCCGTCAAGAGATGTGCTCGATACCCGTATCGTCCATGAAGCCATGACGGGTACGGCTACTTACGGAGGAGTATACGGTTCGGGAAGGGGAATCATCGATACCCAGTCCACCGTCGGCGGCTGGCCTGTCCTGAACAGCGAAACAGCCCCATTAGACACCGACCATGACGGCATGCCCGATGAATGGGAGGATGCCATGGGACTGGATAAGAACGATCCGGCGGACCGTAACGGGGACCTGAACGGTAATGGTTACACCAATCTCGAGGACTACCTGAACAGCTTGGTGGAAGCATTCGAGTATATGCTGCGGCCCATCCGCCTGAAGGTGGATACGGTCATATCCGGGGGAAAGGTAGAGCTGTCCTGGGAGGATATTTCGGAAAACGAGACCGGTTTCAGCATCGAGCGCAACGACGGAAACGGTTGGACGGAGATTGCCACTGTTACAGCTGATCAGGAACAGTATACCGACAGCATTTTCAGCGGCTACGGCCTGCATTATTACCGCATCAAAGCTTATAACGATGATCTGGAATCCTTTTCCACAGACAGCCTTGAGGCAAATGTGGTCAATGTGGGCATTCAATCCAGGGTGAGCGATGTGAACCTGAATTTCCATGTTTATCCCAATCCCATGCAGGACCAGGCCCGGATCAGCTATGCCCTGAAGAGGAGATCCCAGGTTACCCTGACTCTAAGAGACCTTTCAGGAAGGAAAGTTGCCTCTATCGTCGAGGCATGGCAGCCGGCAGGTGAGCATAGCTGTAACCTGCAGCGGGGTTCGCTGAGCAGCGGCCTTTATATCCTGCACCTGGAAGCGAAGGATACCAGGGCCATTGCCAGGGTGATAATTACGGATTGAACGATCTGATAAGGATCAGAGATGAGAGTTTTAAAAGTACTGGGCAGTAAGCTTGTCCTGCCCGTGATTGTATTAATAAGTACCGGAAAATCCGGTGCAGCAGATAATTCCCTGTATGAACAGCTGGAAGACCTGATTAATATTGTGGTTGCGGCCGACGGTTCCGGGGATCACCTAACCGTGCAGGCAGGCATCAATGCCGTGCCGAACAACAGTTCCTCAAGGACCATCCTGTTTATCAGGAACGGCACCTACCGGGAAAAGATCTATATCCCGTCCGGCAAAGTCAAACTGACAATGATCGGTGAGCATGTGGACAGTACCATTATCGTATATAACGATTATGCAGGCAGGGTGCCTGACATGGGTACCTTCGAATCCCAGACCATAGAGATCCAGCCAGGGGATTTCCGTGCCATGAACATCACCTTCGAGAACGATGCCCGCCCGGATGGTACCGGGGACGGCCAGAATGTGGCGGTTTCGTCGTACGGGGACCGGAACGTATTCCTTCACTGCAGGTTCATTTCCTGGCAGGACACCTATTATACGGGTGCTAACGGCAGGCATTACTTCAAAGATTGCTTCATTGAAGGTGCCGTCGATTATATTTTCGGCCACACCACGACAATTTTTGACAGCTGCCAGATACATTCGGTGCGTTCAGGCAGTTACAAAACAGCCGCCTCGACAAAGGAGAACTATGCATTCGGTTATGTTTTCTTCAACTGCCACCTGACCGCTCCTCCCGGGGTAAGCAACGTCTGGCTGGGCCGCCCGTGGAAAACTTATGCACAAACCGTATTTTTCCGGTGTGCCGAATATGAATGCATTCACCCTCTCGGATGGAATCCCTGGATAGGAGACAATATAGCATCCTGCTATTATGCTGAATACATTTGTACGGGGCCCGGTT
>CBFDEE010000097.1:0-8468 GCA_965603745.1 uncultured Bacteroides sp.
TCTTTTACGGTTCAGCCTTACATACCAGTTGCTGAGGTGTTCAACAACGAATTCCTGGATCGCTCTTCCTGCACGGGTGGGTTCGTAATCATCCATTTGCCGGTTCACCTCCAGGATCAGGGAATTCAACCGGGAGCTTATCCAGCGGTCAATTTCCTGGCGGTCCCTGACAGGAACTTCTTCTTTCGCGTAGGTGAATCCGTCAATATTGGCATACAGCGCAAAAAAGGAATAGGTATTATAGAGGGTGCCGAAGAACTTCCGTTTAACTTCATCCACCCCGTCAACGTCAAATTTGAGGTTGTCCCAGGGCTGGGCATTGGTCATCATATACCATCTCAGCGGATCTGCCCCGTGTTCTTCAATGGTCTTGATGGGATCAACCGTATTGCCGAGGCGTTTGGACATTTTGTTGCCGTTCTTATCCAGAACAAGCCCGTGTGAAATGATGTTTTTAAAGGATACCGAATCAGATATCATGGTGGAGATGGCATGAAGGGTAAAGAACCAGCCCCTTGTCTGGTCCACTCCTTCGGCAATGAATTCTGCCGGGAAAAGTTCTTTGAATTCATCCTTTTTTTCAAACGGATAATGCCACTGTGCATAGGGCATGGCACCAGAATCAAACCAAACGTCAATGAGGTCCGGTTCCCTGTACATTGTCTTTCCTGATCCGGATACCAGTTTAATATCATCTACGAAGGGACGGTGAAGGTCGAAACGTTCGTAATTCTGCTGTGAGTTGTCGCCGGGTATAAAATCTGCCAGCGGATTGTTTTCCATTACTCCCGCGGTAACAGCTTTATCAATTTCTGCTTTAAGTTCCTCCACTGATCCTATACATATGCTTTCTTTCCTGTCCTCGCTCATCCAGATCGGAAGGGGTGTTCCCCAGAACCTGGAGCGGGACAGGTTCCAGTCCACCAGGTTCTCAAGCCATTGCCCAAACCTGCCTGTGCCCGTGGAGGCAGGTTTCCAGTTAATGGTGTCATTCAATTCCATTAGCCTTTTTTTTGCCCCTGTGGTCCGTATAAACCAGGAAGACATCGGATAATACAGCACGGGTTTGTCGGTTCGCCAGCAATGCGGGTAATTATGGGTGTATTTTGCGATCTGGAAGGTCTTTTTCTGCTGCTTTAGGCTTACGGCAATGCTTACATCCGTTGTTTCTGCATCGTCAGGCAGGGATTCATCATATTCGTTCTTCACGAACTTACCTGCAAAACCACCATAGCTGTCCATATTCACATAATTCTTCACAAAGCCGGGATCCAGGTCTTCGATCCTGTAAAATCGTCCGAGCCTGTCAACCATCGGCTGTGTATTCCCTTCCCGGTCCACCACAATGAGTGCGGGAATGTCATACTTCTGGGCAATTCTGTAGTCGTCTGCGCCGAAAGTAGGGGCAATATGAACAATCCCGGTGCCTTCTTCGGTCGTCACAAAATCGCCCATCAGAATCTTAAAGGCCGGTTTCCGTGGCTTTACCCAGTCAATGAGTTGTTCATATGATACGCCCTCAAGTTCTTTCCCCCTGTGTCCGGCGATTATCCTGTATGGGATATTTTTATCACCGGTTTTATAGGCATCCCATTCAAGTTCTGCATTCCCGGCAGGAAAAAAGGTGTCGCAAAGGGCTTTTGCAAGTATTACCGTAACAGGTTCCCCGCTATATGGATTATACGTTTTAACAGAAACATAGTCCATCTTCGGGCCCATGGCCAGGGCAGTATTTGAAGGAAGTGTCCACGGTGTTGTAGTCCATGCAAGCACAAAAACATCCGTATCGGTTTCTTTAAATAAAAATTCGGATTTTTTATCGCGTACCAGCCTGAACAGCGCTACAATGGTGGTATCCTTCACATCACGGTAACATCCCGGCTGGTTGAGTTCGTGGCTCGAAAGTCCCGTTCCGGCAGCCGGGGAAAAAGGCTGTATGGTATAGCCCTTATACAGCATGTCGCTTTCATGAAGCTTTTTCAGGAGATACCACAGGGTTTCAATGTATTTATTATCATAGGTGATGTACGGATCGTTCATGTTGATCCAGTATCCCATCCTGTCGGTCAGCTCCTCCCATTCCCTTGTATATTTCATGACCTCCTTGCGGCAGGTCCTGTTATATTCGGCAACAGAGATCTTTTTTCCTATGTCTTCCTTGGTGATCCCCAGAGTCTGTTCCACGGCAAGCTCGATCGGCAGTCCGTGTGTATCCCACCCTGCCTTGCGTTCAACCCTGTATCCTTTCTGGGTTTTATATCGGCAGAATATATCCTTAATGGTCCTTGATATAACATGATGAATCCCGGGCATTCCGTTGGCAGATGGAGGCCCTTCATAAAAAATAAACTCAGGATCTTTTTTCCGGATTTCTATGCTTCTTTCAAAGGTCCGGTTGTCCTTCCAGAACCGGACAATTTCCTTGTTTGTTACGGAAAGATCAAGTCCTTTATATTCAGGAAATTTCGCACTCATTTAAGCTAGATAATTCGCTCTTTTTCAGAAAGCGACAAAGATAAGAATTATTTCGGGAATAGAATGTTTGCGGGCCTTCGGAAAGAATCGGCCGGACCGGAAGGTGGAAACATTTTGAAAGGGTTCCGGATTCATAAAAAGATTATTAATGTTAATTTCGCAATGAATTAATAATTCATATATGTTTTCCGGAATAGTAGAAGAAACCGCCGTAGTGACCCGCGTTGAAAAGGAGCGGGAAAACCTGCATATCAGCATGAGCTGTTCCTTTGTCGGGGAGCTTGACATTGACCAGAGTATTTCTCACGATGGTGTGTGTATGACCGTTGTGAAAATAACAGAGTCGGAGTATACCGTAACAGCCATCCAGGAAACCCTTTTAAAAACAAACCTCGGCAGGCTGCAGCCCGGCAATAAGGTTAATCTCGAGAGAAGCGTGAAAGCCGACGGACGCCTTGACGGCCATATGGTGCAGGGTCACGTGGACCTGACCGCCGAATGTACTGAAGTCCGTGAATCGGAAGGAAGCTGGTACTATACTTTCCAATACGAACCCCGGATCGAGGAACACCTGACCGTAGAAAAAGGCTCCGTTTCCGTCAACGGAGTAAGCCTTACGGTAGTAAATTCCCGGGAAAATTCCTTCCAGGTTGCCATTATACCCTATACCTATGAAGTAACCAATTTCCACGAGATCCGGCCGGGGACTATTGTAAACATCGAATTTGATATCATTGGCAAATACATCGCCAAAATTCTTAAACAGCTCGGGAAAATCTAAGCGACATGAATAAAACATCGCCCAGGCGGCTGGCATTGCTGATTTCGATACTGGTATCCCTCGTCTGTGTCCTTATTGTGGCATTGTCCACTTACCTCAGCATTGAAAACGGCTTGTTTGTCATACTGGGATCATTCGTACTCAGTTTTTCCATTTCATTTTTCCTGATCCACCGCGCAGTTGAAAATTTCATCCTTGAGAAGATCAATCCAATCTATAAAAGTCTTGAAAACATCCCCATTACGAAACAGGATCTCCGAAGAAAAACGGAAGGCAGAGATGTAATACAGGAAATGGACAGCCTGGTGATAAATTATACTCAAACCCGTGCCAAGGAAATCAAAAAACTCCGCAGGCTCGAAAAGTACAGGAAGGAGTTCCTCGGAAACGTATCACACGAGCTCAAAACGCCCATATTCAACATCCAGGGTTATATACTTACCCTTCTTGATGGTGGGCTGGAGGATCCCGAGGTTAACAGAGAATACCTGGAGAGAACGGAAAAAAGCATTAACCGTATGATCTCGATCATCGAAGACCTGGAGTCCATCACCAAGCTGGAGGCCGGGGAGCTGAAACTCCATCTTGAAAATTTTGATATCGTTCAGCTTATGAAGGATGTTTTTGAATTGCAGGATACAAACCGCATTAAGTACAATATCAGTCTTTTGTTCAAAAAGAACTACGATAAGCCGGTGATGGTGAATGCCGATAAAAGCCGGATAACCGAGGCTGTGAACAACCTTGTCGCAAATTCAATTTATTACGGCGAAAAAGGGGGTAAAACTACTGTTGGTATTGATGAAATGGGTGAAAACATACTTGTTGAAATCCTTGATGATGGTATCGGTATCGCAGAATCCGAGATCCCGCGGATATTTGAGCGTTTTTATCGCACGGACAAAAGCCGGTCAAGGGACCGGGGAGGTACCGGGCTCGGATTGTCCATTGTAAAGCATATAATCGAGGCACATAACCAGACCATTTCAGTCAGAAGTGAGCCCGGTGCCGGTTCGTCATTTTCTTTTACCATTAAGAAAGCATAACAGCCTCTTTATTTTTCCGAGGTCAGGTGTTTGATGAAATTCAATATCAGCATTTTCAGGCTGCGTATTTTATCGTGGATCTGTTCTGTGCTGATTTGTTTTTCATCAAGCTGTGAGATACGGATCTCCCTTTCCAGTTTGTCCAGATGTTCAAGTGCAAGAAACAGGAAATGTATCTGCTGTCCGATTCCTTCCGCCCGGTTGCTGTAGTTCAGGTTTATTAAAAAGTGATTCAGCTCCCGGCGGATTCTGAGAAATGTTGAGAAATCCCCTGCCGTTCCTGTCTCCGCCACGGAAGTGCCGAGTCCAGCTGCCAGGGAAATTGATAAATCGTAGGTGCTATCTTCATCCATAATACGGGTCCGGTATTTTTGTTTTCCCTACTTGATGCATAAAGTCCCAAAAAATCAGTCCCCTGTGCCCGATTTTTTATAATTTAACCCGCTCTTCAAACATCAGCATATGATCCTTGTAACAGGCGGTACGGGATTGGTGGGAAGTCATCTTTTGCTGGAGCTCACCAGGAATCATGAGCGTGTCAGGGCTATTCACCGCCTGGACTCCGACATGCAGCATGTGCTTGACATTTTTGCTCTCTATCTTGAGGATCCGAAGGCGCAGTACGGCAGGATTGAATGGGTTCCGGGCGATATAACCGATATAGAATCCCTGGAAAAAGCCCTTTTGGGGGTGAATTATGTTTACCATACGGCTGCAAATGTTTCTTCTGTGTCGGGGGACCGGACCAGTCTCATGCATAATAATGTCGGGGGTACGGCCAACCTGGTGAATGCCTGCCTGGAAGCAAATATCAGGAAACTCTGCTATGTCAGTTCGACGGCAGCCCTGGGCAGTGCTCCCCCGGGAGAAGAAATAAGCGAAGAAATGCTGTGGACGCATTCGAAAAACCGTTCCATGTACTCGATCAGCAAGTTTAATTCGGAAATGGAGGTCTGGAGGGGAATTGCCGAAGGATTGAACGCAGTGATCGTAAATCCTTCGATTATTATCGGGCCGGGGGACTGGAAACGGAGTTCTTCGTACTTATTCTCTGCGGTATGGAAAGGACTGAAGTTTTATACCGAGGGGATCACCGGGTATGTTGACATTCGTGATGTTGTACGTGCCATGGTGTTTCTTATGGATAGCCAATATCAGGGAGAGCGTTTCACGATCAGTTCCGAGAACCTTACATACCGGCAGGTCCTCGAAAAGATCGCCGAGAGCCTCGGTAAAAACCCTCCCCGTTTCCACGCCTCACCTCTGATGATCTCAATTGCCTGGAGAATGGACTGGCTGATGCAAGTTCTGACCGGAAGGCCCAGGAGCATTAGCCGTGATACTGCTAAATCAAGCAGGTTCAAAGCGGTATTTTCAAACCAGAAGGTCCGTGAAGCCACCGGCATGGATTTTATTCCCATCGATCGGTCCATAATGGATACGGCAGAGGTCTTTCTCAGAACACACGATGCTAAATCCTGAGATTTACATTTCATTTTGTCATTTTACCCGGGTGTTCTGCCGTCTTTTTCTTTTCATTATATAAACCGGGACAGCGGATAAGAATCCGGCCAGTGCCAGCAGAAGCAAAATGAGAGGGATATCCTCAAGTCCCTGCAACAAAAAAGCCAGAACAATCATAATTATGTTTATACCCAGTAATATTCCGGTTGCCCGCATGTGGGAAGCACCCGAGTCAACTATCCGGTAATGAATGTGTTGCCGGTCAGGGCGAAAAGGAGAACGGCCCTGAACTATTCTGAGTATTATAATCCTCAGAATGTCAAACAGAGGTATCATGAGCAGGGCCAGTACAAATCCAAGCGGGGCGGTTATGGGCAGTCTAAAAAAGGCTGGTGAGTCCAGGTTAATAAACTGCAATGCCATTAATGCAATGAGAAATCCGAGTATCAGGGATCCCGTATCTCCCATATATATTTTTTTCTTCCGGCTGATTACATTAAACCAGGTAAATCCTGCCAGGCTGCCACATAGCACTGCTGCCATTAATGCCCATGCCAGCTGACCGGCCCCGAAGAAAACCAGGCCGAACATTGCGGAAGATAACATACCTATGCCTGAAGCCAGTCCGTCAATACCATCAATAAGGTTAAAACTGTTGATCAGTATTATCACAACCAGGACGGATACCAGGACTTCTGTGCCCACTCCTGCCGTGCCGAATCCCAGAAAACTTCCCGGATCATGGATCCTCAGTCCGCCCGGAAGGGAAACAACCAGGGCAGCCAGTATCTGTCCCGTCAGCTTCCACCAGGGTGCCGTAACCACTATATCGTCCTTGATGCCAACAAAGAAAAGCACAAGTGTTCCGGTAGTAATATAAGGCAATATAGGCAACAGGGCGATGTCTGCATACAAATTCAGTGTAACTATTGCACCGGCAAATATTGCGAGCCCTCCTAGTGTGGGCACCTTTTCGGGTCCCCCGTCCCTTGGCAGCCCGTAAAGGCCCTTTTTCAATGCTACGGTAATGATGCTGGGTATGGCTGCAAGACTGATCGCCAGGGATGTTAAAAATCCCGCTATTATTGTAATGTTCTGCATCCGGCTGTTGGCAGGTTTTTGTTTTTCCGGGCCCGGTCATTCCCGTTGAACCCGGTCATTCCCGTTGGGTCCTATTCATCCACAATCCGTTCCGGTTCTGCCTTCCCGTTAGGTAAAATCAGGAATAAAGGAAACGCTTGATCTTCTGTGTAGCTGTTTTCTTGAAGGGTGCGGCCTTAAAAACTACAGCGCTAACCTGCGAAAACTTGTTTACCCGGGAATTTACATATTCTTTTAGCTCCCTCAGAATCTCCTCTATCTTCTCTTCCATGAAATTACTGACCTCTTCGCGAAGATGCTGGTATGCCTGTTCGATTTCCTCTACATTCATGTGCACCATGGCAACCAGCTTTCCCTTTTTCTCCACTACCAGGGATTCTACAACATGCTTGAAATTATTGATGACGAATTCTATCTCTTCCGGGTAGATATTTTCTCCGCTGGAACCTACGATCATGTTTTTCAGCCTTCCTTTGATAAAAAGATTCTGATCCGCATCAAGGATTCCAAGATCTCCGGTTCTGAACCATCCGCCTTCTCCGAGCACTTCTTTTGTCAGTTCCGGTTCCCTGTAATATCCCTGCATTACATTTGGTCCCCTGGCCCATATTTCCCCCTCGCCGGTTTCGGGATTCGGATCATGGATCTTCACTTCCACACCTTCTATGGCGGGACCGGTTGATCCCAGCTTTGTTTTGCCCGGAACTGCACCTGCCAGCAGCGGGGAGGTTTCGGTCAGGCCGTATCCAATGGCATACGGGAACCCGGCTTCAATCAGGAACTGTTCCACCGTTGAATTTAGCTTTGCCCCGCCAATGCCGAAAAATTCAATTTTGCCTCCGAAAGTGGCCATCAGTTTTTTTCCCGCAAGCCTGTGAAGGATACGCCTTACAAACGGGATTTTCATCAGCATTTTTGTGGTTTTCTTTCCTGTCAGGGCAGGCACTATTCTCTGGTAATATATTTTTTCGATCACCATGGGAACGGACAGCATAATAGTGGGCCTCACTTCCTTCAGCGCCTGCATCAGGATACTTGGTGATGGCGGTTTTTTAATATAATGGACGCTGGCTCCGTTCATCATTGGATAAACAAATCCTATTGTATTTTCAAGTGTGTGCGAGAGAGGCAGGATGGAAATAAACCGGTCGTCTTTCCCAACCGGGTGCAGGGACTTGCAGGCAACCACGTTGGAGCAGATATTCCTGTGTGTCAGCATTACTCCCTTGGAAGAGCCAGTGGTTCCCGAAGTATAAATAATTGCTGCAAGATCCGTATCCTGCACATTGTATGTTTTTTCAGGACCGGCATCCGGATCATATTCCTGTGATCCCTGTCCCTCATCAAGCAGTTTAAAATCTTCTATACCGATTCTGTGTTTCAGGGCAAGTGTATTTATATCTTCAAGTTTCTGCTGCAGGCCCGAAGAAACAAATATCACCCGGGTTCCGGAATGTTCAAGAATATTCTCAATCTCCTTCGGCATGAAATCAGGCAGAAGCGGGACAACCACCGCCCCCATGAAGCTTATGGCAAAATAGCTTATTCCCCAGTTTGGCATATTCGTGCTTAAAATGGCAACCCTGTCTCCGGGCTGGATC
>CBFDEE010000098.1:0-8347 GCA_965603745.1 uncultured Bacteroides sp.
TCTAAAAAATACTTGACTTTCAAGATTTTAGGTATTAACTTGATCTGCTACTAACCCCTAAACAACCTCACTATGGCAATCGTGAAAAAAGATGATGATCAGGATATCCTGGACAGGATCAACGAAAAACTTATGTCGATAAAAGACGATCTCGATAAGTATTATGGAGATAATAATGATAGAAAAGCTGTTTTATATATTGAACACAGCAGCCAATCCAGAAAGAAAGGACAAGCTGAAGAGATCGAACCGGAATTCCAATTCATAAAATTCCTTGATCCCCAGTAGAGAACCTGATTTATTTCGTCTTTATCGTCCAAAAATCAGGTTTTGCAGCAAACCCGGTCCATCCTGGACACATCTGATTTCA
Source organism: uncultured Bacteroides sp. (assembly GCA_965603745.1). Classification (GTDB taxonomy): domain Bacteria; phylum Bacteroidota; class Bacteroidia; order Bacteroidales; family SM23-62; genus SM23-62. The sequence goes on from CBFDEE010000098.1 coordinate 371, forward strand.
ATATTGATATTCTTCTGATCCCACCGATCGTCAATCCGGTATCGGCTGCCCATATCTCCAATTTCATACCGGTGGGCATGCAGGCTCTTCTAAGCAGCCTTGAGGCATCAGGGATAAGTGCAGAAATATACAGGCCATATGTAATTATAACAAAGGATGAGAATTTTGAAGAAGTTGCCTTTGATATTCTTTCGAAGAAGCCATTCGCCCTGGGTTTTTCCACCTGGTGCGATTCCTTCCCTTATTCCTTGCTGATCGCAGAAGCCATCCGGGAAAAAGATCCTGCTATTCCCATAATTTTCGGAGGTCCACAGGCATCTGTCCTGGCGGAGTCATGCCTCGGGCAGTTTCCGTATATAGACTACATCCTTCAGGGGGAAGCAGACAGGACCTTACCTCTATTGATCAAGGAATTACTTGGCGATTCCGGCGGTGAAATCCGGACCATATCGGGACTTGTTTGCAGGGATGAGGAGGATGGGACAATCCGGAATAATCCGCCTGAAGTCATCCGGAATATGGACAGCCTTCCAATACCGCTCTACGAATCGATCCTTCCCAATAAAATGGTCAGGATAGATGCAGGAAGGGGCTGCCCGTACAGGTGCACTTTTTGCTCCACCAACCAGTTTTTTTCCAGGAAATATCGGGTGAAATCCGTTGACAGGCTGCTTGAGGAGTTCAATTACTGCGAAATAAACCTGGGTGCACGGTGGATTGGTATCTCCCACGATATGTTTACCCTTAAAGGGGAATTTATCGAGGAGTTTGCTCATCGTCTGATTGAAGCGAATAAGAACAGAAAGAAACCCTATTTCTGGACCTGCTCGGCGAGGACAGATTGTGTAACGGAATCCCTCCTGGACCTGATGTATGAAAGCGGATGCAGGGCAATATTTTTCGGTCTGGAAACAGGTTCCCCGAGGATACAGGCTGAGATACGGAAAAACCTTGACCTGGTAAAAGCCTCCAATATGGTCAGGCATTCAGCAGAGTTGGGCATTTTTACGGTCGTATCCTATATGCTTGGCTTCCCCGGCGAAACCACAGAGGATCTGAACCGGACTTTGCAGTCCATGGTGATGGAAACAGCCCACGGAGCATATACCCAGCTGACCCTGCTTTCCCTGCTTCCTGGAACGCCCATATATCATGATCACAGGAAGGAACTTGTCTACGACGGAAGTCATTCCGGATTTTCGGTTACACACCCCACCGAACGGACAGACGCTATGATCAGGGATTTCCCGGAGATCTTCAGCTCATTTTACCACCTCCCCAGTAAAAACATACCCAGGGAAACCCTGCTGTTTATATCCGACCTGGCCAATTATCTGGAGCATTTCATCCCGACGCTCTCCATTTTAAGGGATCCCTTACTAAAGGAACTGCCTTCCTTTGACCTTTACGGGTATATTGAAGATCATATACAGGAATATACCGGGTCGGGGGATATACCATTACCCGAGTTGTATTTTCTGACGGATTCCCTGAAGACATACCTGAAATGGTTGAATGAAAGGGATTTGCCGCAATACGCCTGGGATATTTTCCAGGTGGATTTTACAAAGGCGTTTATGATCGCGAAGTACAAGCGCTGGCAGTTGCTAAATGCCGGGTCTGAGAGTAGTCCCGCAAAGGATCCAGGGCTTCTTAATCCTGCTGAACGGATCAGCAGGAGACCCTACTGGAGTATCATGGAGTCTCATCATTACATTTATGACCTGGCCGTTGAACCTGTCCGGATGAGAGGATGGGCCCGGTTCCGGAAAGGTAAATACCATTACCTGGTACTGCCGGTATCACACCGGCTTGCCAATATTCACAAGATACCCTGCAAAGAATTGCCTGTTTACAATTCTGAGGATAAAATGACCATTGGGGAGATTGTGAAAAAAAATGCGGGTATTTTGCCGGAAGATCGTATCTTGCATATTATCAGGCGAATGAAAAGACTTGGCCTGATTGATATCGGGTCCTGAACCCGGCGTAGGATACTACCGTGAAAAGGACAGGATTCATACTGCTTCTCCTGCTTGTCCCGCACATTTTTGCTGCCGGCCAGTGGGATGTTGATTCCCTGGTCTACGAACTCGACTATCCGCTCGACGATACGACAAGATTGAGACTCCTGGGGGAGATTTCGAACTACTACCGGATCCACAACTACGATACCGCCGTTTATTTTCTCGAACAATACGTTTCACTTGCACAGGAGGAAAAAGACATCCAGGCTCTGGCCGAGGCCTATTACTTTCTGGCAGGCGCCCTGTCTCACCTGGGTTCCATCAATGCAGCGATAGACTATTTCAACCAGTCACGCGAAATATATGAAGACCTGGAAGATTCCAGCGGAGTAGCCAAGGTAAATAACGGCTTCGGGAGGATGTACCTGGAAGAAAGGGAGTATGAGAAAGCGCTCGATCATTTCACCCAGAGCAAGGATATCTATGAGGCACTGGGTGAGGAGCGGTATCTTCCATACCTCCTGCTGAATATTGCCATTGTTCATGATTATCTCGGGCAACACGAGATTGCCAGGGGATTTCATCTCCGTGCCCATCATATGCTTACACTGGCCGGTGACAGTTCCAGAGTTATGGCTTCAGCCCTCATGAACCTGGGCGAGAACTATGAATTGACGAATGAACTGGATAAAGTACTTGAATACTATGAGAAAGCCCTGGCCCTGAGCAAGAAGCTGAATATTCAGCCCAGGACAGGGGATGCCTATCACCACATTGCCAGGTATCACTTAGTTGCAGGCAATTATCAACAGGCAAAACTCTACCTTGATTCGGCATGGGCCATCTCGAATGAACAGAAGATGATGCTGGCCATGCGGGATCAGTCGAAGCTGTATGCTGAAGTATTCGAGAAGCTCGGCGAGTACCGTATTGCGCTGTATTATTCACAGAAATACACCCAGCTTTACGATCAGCTCAGGCAACAGGAAAGCAATAAACAGCTGGAAAGGCTCCGGCTTGAGCGGGAGGTAAGCAGGGTACTCAGGGAAAGCGCCATAGAACTGAACAGGGTGAAGCTGACAAGGAATTTTACCCTCGGGGGACTCCTGCTGGTGTTCATCACCCTGGCTGTGCTGTACCGGAACTTCCGGATTAAAAAGAAAGCCAATGCCATATTAGCCGAACTGGACGAGCTGAAATCCAGGATGTTCTCCAATATTTCGCATGAATTGCGTACTCCCCTGACGCTGATCCTTGATCCCATAGAACAGATGATGGATGCCGGCCAGAAAAAGATCCCGGGTGCCCGTACCCTGAAGACCATGGAGAGGAATACCCGCAGGATACTTGACCTTGTGAACCAGATGCTCGATCTTTCGAAGCTTGATGCGGGGCACCTTAAGATCGAGCTCAGTGAAGGCAAGCTCTTTCACCACCTCAGGGTCATTGTTTCCTCATCCAGTTCGCTGGCCGAAAAAAAGCAGGTACACTTCATTACAAAATATCCCGAGCAGGAACTGCTGACCTGGTTTGATATGGACAAGCTTGACAAGATCATCACAAACCTGCTCAGCAATGCCTTCAAGTATACCCCTTCCGGGGGATCCGTGTCCTTCACCGCAAGCCTGAAGGAAAGCAGGCCTAAAAAGCAGGACCTGTCGCGGGTGGAAAACTGGCTTAATGTCTCGGTGCACGATACGGGGAAGGGGATACCGGAAGAGGACCTTCCGAAGATATTCGACCGCTTCTACCAGGCCGGTGAAAAGGATGACCCGGAAAGGGTGGGCACCGGGATCGGGCTTGCACTCACCAGGGAACTGGTGGACCTGATGAAAGGAGAGATCCGGGCGGAAAGCAAACAGGATCATGGTACCCATATCAATCTTTCTCTGCCGCTTGGTAAAAAACATCTTAAGGAAGAGGAATATTCACTGGTGGATCAGAAGCCTGGCACCGCAAGGCCTGCCAGAGCCCCGGCAGATGAAGAATCCTGCCCGGAACCTGAAGATTTCCCCGGGGGAGGTGAGGGATTGCCGATTGTACTGGTAGTAGACGACAGCGAGGATATAAGAATTCATATACGTGACAACCTCTCGGGTTTCAGGGTAATGGAGGCGGAGAACGGTGAAGTGGGACTGGAAAAGGCACTGGAGGTGCTTCCGGATCTGGTCATTACGGATGTGCGCATGCCCGGAATGGACGGGATAGAGCTCAGCAAACGCCTGAAAGAGGATGAACGGACCAGCCATATCCCCCTGATCATGCTGACGGCCAAATCGGGGGTGGAGAGTAAGCTCGAGGGACTCGAAACGGGAGCGGATGATTATCTGACCAAGCCCTTTAACAGCAAGGAGCTCGACCTCAGGGTGAAAAACCTGGTTGCACAGAGGGAAAAACTACGGGAACGCTACCGGAAGGAATTCCTTCTTGAGCCCTCAGCGGTCTCCGTAGAATCGGCCGATGAGAAGTTCCTGAAAAAGACCCGGGAGATCATCGAGAAACAGCTATCCGATCCGGATTTCAGCGTGGAGGAACTTGGCAGGGAAATAGCCCTTAGCCGGATGCAGCTGTTCCGAAAGATAAAGTCACTGACGGACCAGTCCCCCTCGGAATACATCCGCAACCTCCGCCTTAAAAGGGCCGCCCAGCTTATAAAATCGGATTACGGCAACCTGGCTGAGATTACCTACGAAGTGGGATTCAACCATCCCTCGTACTTCGCCAAATGTTTTCGGGAACTATATGGAGTCGCCCCCTCGGAATACGCCAGGGAGTAGCAGTCCGGAGAATCAGGTTTCCGGGGAATCAGGTTTCAATGGTGTTCCTTTCAACGTGGTAATACACGGCGCGGTCCTGCAGGTACCTGACAACCTCATCAAAATCCCCTTCTTCCTGTCCAACATACTCAGGCGGGGAGACTCCTATGCGTTTGAACTTGCCCTTCAGCAGCAGGTTTGCTACCGCGGTACATGTATATCCCGTTGTGCGTGCCATTGAAATAGTGTCCGTTTCAAGGTCATACTCATCGTAGAGATCATAAACGTATTCCACGTTCTCAGTCCCTTCTTTTCCCCTGATGATGATCTTCATGACCGTCAGGTCTCCTTCCCCTTCCTGGAGCTTCCATTTCGGGAACAGCAGTTTCGAGGTAAAGTCAATGGGCCGGATCTTCTGGGTTCCCATGCTGATCTCGTCGTAGGAGAAGAACCCGGTTTCACGAAGGACCTTGATGTATTCAGTCGTGCCGGGATAACGCAGGGTCTTCTCGATCATGTTGGGTATCTCCATCGTGCTTAGCAGGGAACGCAGGCCGTCCGAGTTCCAGGCCTCGAGAGTTCCTACGGTGGGGAAATCCATCAGTTCGAGATCTGAAAGAGCTTCCCTGGTTACCAGATGGCTGTTCTCCCTATAGCGTGCGGGCCTGGTGTATTCCTCGATAACATCGATGGGGGAGAAGACCGCCCTGTATTCATAGGGCCATTCCCTGACCAGTGGCAGTCCCCCGACATAACACCGGAAGCTGTTCACATCCATATTCCTGCTGTGATGGCCCAGGATAAGGTTCCCCATACCGGGAGCGACCCCGCAGTCCGCCACTGCCGTGACCTTGTGTTTTTCCGCGAGCTCCTGCAGCTTAAGATAATCCTCCGGCATGAAGGATATATCCACCATGTTTTTCCCCGCCAATATTGTATCGCGGAGTGCATTATATCCCATAAAACCGGGAAGTGCCCCGATAACCAGGTCAAATTCCGACACCTGGTCGGTAATTTCACCGGGTACGCTCAGGTCCGCCTGCCTGGTTTTAACCCCGTTCTCATTCAGCCTTGAAAAGCTGTCGGTATTCAGGTCAATCGCGGTGGTTTCGTATTGACCGGCCAGGTCAAGCGCAATCGCACTGCCTACGAGTCCCGTTCCCAGCACTACAACTTTGCTCATAAGGATTCTTTTTTAGATTCAACCGTTCATCCGGCGTATCCCCAAATCTAAAAAAAACCTTCCATTCTTCCCCTGATAATCCCCTGATATTTTATCAGGAAAAACCCGGGCGATGCCTGGTCATTTTTTCCCGGGAATAAGTGTATTTTAAATTTTTTTACCATCTTTCGGTTTCCAAATCATTAACAAATAAAACGAATCATGGAAGGTTTTCACTGGCTTGACTGGACAGTACTGGGGGTGTTTGTCCTGGCACTGGTCGGTATCATTGTCTGGGTAAGCAGAATGAAGGAGGATACCTCTTCGGATTATTTCCTGGCCGGGAGGGATGCCGGCTGGATCGCCATCGGGGCATCCATTTTTGCCTCCAACATTGGATCTGAACATCTCGTGGGACTGGCAGGAGCCGGAGCATCCAGCGGGATGGCCATGGCCCACTGGGAAATGCATGGCTGGCTGATCCTGGTGCTGGGCTGGCTGTTTGTACCTTTCTACGCCAGGAGCGGGGTGTTTACCATGCCGGAGTTCCTGGAAAGGAGGTATAACTCGGCTTCCCGTTCCCTGCTATCGATCATATCCCTGGTTTCCTACGTGCTGACCAAGGTGGCCGTAACTGTTTACGCAGGCGGGGTAGTCTTCAAGGAGGTGTTCGGGATCGAATCCCTCTGGGGGATAGATTTTTTCTGGATCGGTGCCATCGGACTGGTAGTGATCACCGGGATCTATACCACCATCGGGGGAATGAAATCCGTCCTTTATACCTCAGTCCTGCAGACGCCTGTGCTGCTGATCGGCTCCATCACCATTGTAATAGTGGGACTGATCAAGGTTGGCGGCTGGGGGGAACTGCAAGCCATCTGTGGGGCTAACCTGACCGATCACGGGGATTCCATGATGAGCCTGGTACGTTCACCCAGGGATGCCGAATTCCCGTGGACCGGGGTGTTCCTGGGATCTGCCATCATTGGATTCTGGTACTGGTGTACGGACCAGTTCATCGTACAGCGGGTACTGTCCGGGCGGAACGAGACCCAGTCCAGGCGCGGGGCCATCTTCGGGGCTTACCTGAAACTCACACCGGTTTTTATCTTCCTGGTACCCGGACTGATCGCTTTTGCCCTGAACGAAAAAGGCATGATCGACCTGACCGATTCGGATTCCGCTTTTCCCCTCCTGGTTAAGGAATTGCTGCCCATCGGCCTGAAAGGAGTTGTGGTGGGAGGATTGCTGGCTGCCCTGATGAGTTCCCTTGCGGCCCTTTTCAACTCATCCGCCGCCCTTTTTACCGTCGATTTCTATAAAAAATACAAACCCGATGCTTCGGAGAAACACCTGGTATATGTTGGCAGGATCGCTACTGCCGTTATCGTGGTTCTTGGTATTGCCTGGATACCCGTAATGAAAGGGATCGGGAAAGTACTATACGAGTACCTGCAGGATGTTCAGTCCCTCCTGGCACCGGGCATTGCCTCGGTATTCCTGCTCGGGGTATTCTGGAAAAGGGCGACCCCGGCTGCGGGTCTTGCGGGACTGGCCACCGGTTTTGTTCTTGGAATGGTCCGCCTGGCCTTTAACGTGTTCGGGGATGCCTTGCCGGAAGGCACCTGGTACTATGCCATCTGGGTGGCCCCCAACTGGCTGCATTACGAGATCTACCTTTTCGGCCTCTGCCTGCTGGTGATCTTCGTGGTCAGCTTTTTCACGGAACGTGCGAGTGCAGAAAAACTCGTGGGACTGACCTATTTTTCCGCCACGGCCGAACATCGCTCTGCAACCAAGTCAAGTTATTCCAAGTGGGATGTAATCAATTCACTGATCATAATCGGGATCATCGTGGCCTTCTACATGAAATTCTGGAGATAATTGTTAAAGAACATTAATATCCGGCCGGGCAGCTGACAGCTGTCCGGTTTTTTTATTAAATTTAAGCGAGTATTAGAGTAGGGGCAATGAATTATTTCAAATTTCTCACTTTCCTTGCCGTATTGGTATTGTATCACTGCGCCGGACTTTCAGCGCAGCGGAATTCTTATACCACGGCTAAAGTACCCGATAACAGTATCCGTATTGA
>CBFDEE010000099.1:0-8347 GCA_965603745.1 uncultured Bacteroides sp.
CTTCCCTGAAACAGGCCATCTATTTCGTGGAACAGGATCCGCAGAACCGGGCTGATATCTATTACATTGACCTGAGGGTATCGGGGAGGAATGAAGATTTTCTCAGGCGTGTTGAAAACCACGACCGCATAAACCTTATAAAGGGCAAAGCTTCAAAAGTCAGCCTTGAGGGGATGCGTCCGTTGATTGAGGCGGAGGACATCCTGTCGGGACGGAAGATCCGGGAAGATTACGACATGGTCGTACTGGCAACGGGTATTGTCCCCAATGTCCCGGCTATACCGGGAATTGATCTGGACCAGGATGGTTTCATCATCAAGGACGCCCTGGAAAATGGCCTCTCCGCGGGGGGATGCTGTTTCGAACCCAAAGATGTGGCGAGCTCGGTCAGAGAATCCACGGGACTGGTGATCAACGCATTGCAACAAAAGATATAGATGGTGCAGGAATCAAAAAATATTGGTGTTTATATCTGCTCCGGCTGCCATATCGCTGATGCAATCGATACGGAAAAACTCCAGGCACTGGGAAGAGAGTATTTGGAGGTTAAGCATTGTCAGTTGCATTCATGCCTGTGCTGTGCCGAGGCCCACCTTATGATTAATGATGATATCCATGAGCATCAGCTGGATTCTGTAGTAATTGCAGCCTGCTCCCCCAGGCAGGTCCCTGATTCACTTAAGTTCAATGAGATACTGACGGAGAATGTTAACCTCAGGGAAGGTGTTGCCTGGGTTATGGAGCCCCATCATGAAGATACGCAGATTGCAGCGGAAGATTATCTCCGGATGGGAATAACACGGACCACAGCAAGCGGAGTGCCGGAACCTTATATTCCGGAGGGACCCGAATCCGGTATTCTGGTCCTGGGCGGGGGAATCACCGGAATACAATCGGCCCTTGAGGGAGCCCGGGCCGGTTATTCTGTTATCCTGATCGAGAAAGAGGACCGCCTGGGAGGCTGGCTGAATCACTGGCATGATATCATCCCGGTTTCAGGAAGCAAGCAAACCCATCTGAAGTATTTTCTGGATGAAAAACTCGAAGAGGTTGAGTCCTCCCCGCTAATTACCCTGCATAAAAACACGATGGTCTCATCCATCTCAGGTGAACCCGGCAAATTCCTTATTAAACTGGAAACCGGGGGGAGAATTATGGATTGCAGCGCCGGATCCATTATCCTGGCAAATGGATGGAAACCTTATGATGCTTCCAGACTAACCGGGCTCGGCTACGGGATCCACAGCAATATCATTACCCAGGCGGAACTGGAAACCATGGCGAAAAGTGACAGGATCGTACGGCCCTCAGACGATAAGGTTCCCGAAAATATCCTGTTCATACAGTGCGCGGGATCCCGTAATGAAGAGCACCTCCCATATTGCTCAAATGTCTGCTGTCTTACAAGCCTGAAGCAGTCATTGTATATCCGCCAGAAATACCCTGATTCCAAAATCTTCATCGTATACAAGGATATTCGCACCCCCGGTAAGAATGAACATTTTTACCGTGAGGTACAGGCAGACAGGCGCATTTTTCTGACCAAAGGGGAAATATCGGAAATCAGGAAAACGGAGGATGACAGTCTCAGCGTCACCGTTGTCGACAATCTGCTGGGCGAACCGATGAGTATCCGGGCGGACCTGGTAGTTGCGGCAACAGGTATGGAACCCAACCGGTCCGAGGACCTGCACCTGCTGTACCGTAAAGGAGAGGGCCTGCCGGAAAGAAAATACGGATTCCCGGATTCCCATTTTATCTGCTTTCCTTATGAAACACAACGGACGGGCATTTATGCTGCAGGTGCAGTCCGGACACCACAGGGCATCCAGGAATGCATGGAGGATGCCGGCGGTGCCGTGGTAAAAGCCATCCAGTGCATTGAAAGTGTAAAACGCGGAGAGGCCCTGCATCCAAGATCCGGAGACAGCAGTTACCCCGATCTCTTCATGCAGCGCTGCACAGACTGTAAGAGATGTACCGAAGAATGCCCCTTCGGATCATACGATGAAACTGAAAAGGGCACTCCTCTGCCCCATCCGTCCCGATGCAGGCGCTGCGGCATCTGTATGGGTTCCTGCCCGGAGCGGATCATAAATTTCGACGACTTCTCCATCCATGCGATTTCGTCCATGATCAAGTCCGTTCCCATTCCGGATGAATTCGAGGAAAAACCCAGGGTACTGGCCTTTGTCTGCGAAAACGATGCATACCCGGCATTTGACCTGGCCGCCCTGCACCGTCACCGCATCAGTCCCTGGTTAAGGATCATCCCCGTCCGCTGCATCGGTTCGATCAATAAGATCTGGCTCTCCGATGCCCTTTCGGCCGGCTATGACGGGATCATTCAGATCGGATGCAAGCCGGGGGATGATTACCAGTGTCATTATATCACGGGAAGCGAACTCATGGAAACCCGGTCGGAAAATATCCAGGAGACCCTGCAAACCATGATGCTGGAACCGGAAAGGATCAAAACGGTATTTCTTGAAATTGATGAGTACCACAAGATACCCGGTATTATTAACGACTATATGGATACCATCGATGACATAGGTCCGAATCCATTTAAGGAAATGTAAATGATTGAGGTCAGTCCCGATATCGCCTTTATCGAGAAACTGCAGCAAACCACGGGTTCGCAGCTAACGACCTGCATGCAGTGCGGGTCCTGCACGGCGTCCTGCTCCCTGTCAGAGGAACAGGATATCTTTCCCCGTAAGCAGATGATTATGGCTGCCTGGGGGATGAAGGACCGGCTCATGGCCGATCCGTATGTGTGGACCTGCCACCAGTGCGGTGACTGCACCGTGTCCTGTCCCCGGGGAGTTAAACCCGGCGAGATCCTGGCTGCCCTCCGGCAGGAGCAGATCGCCCATTACTCAAAACCAGGCTTCCTTGCCCGCTGGATGCAAAATCCTGTATTTCTTCCCGCACTCATTGCCTTACCCGTCGCCATCATTATCCTGATCCTTTCTCTCGCCGGCACCTTCACGGTACCCGAGGGACCTGTGGATTATTCAAAATTCTTCCCCCATGGCTGGCTTAACGTCTCCTTTACGGCTTTGTTCGTCCTGTCAACCATGGCTGCCATTACCGGGCTCCGGAAATTCTGGAAGAATATCAAAGAGGGTGCATCCGGGGCCACAGACAGGCAATCCGGCTCCACTTCATCGTTCGGGCGTTTCATTTCCCTTATCGGCAGGATCATGCGGCACAGGGATTTCAACCGCTGTGAGGAGCATAAAAGCCGCACCCTATCCCACTTCCTTGTATTCTGGGGATTTATTCTTCTCCTGTTTGTAACCTTTTTCGCAATTCTGTCAACGGTTTTCTTTGATTACCCGCTTGAATTTTTCAATCCGATTAAAATAGCCGGCAATACAGGGGCGCTCATGCTGCTCGCCGGCACGTCCTTAATGATCATCAAGCGGCTCAGGAAAAAACCTTCCCTGCAAAGTAACTATTCCGACTGGTTCTTCCTGATCTCATTCTGGCTCCTCACAATCTCCGGCATACTGGTTGAAGGCGCACGCTTCCTTGAATGGGGTATGGCATATCACCTCTATTTCTTCCATCTGGTCATGGTATGGATCATCATACTCTACTACCCCTACACCAAATTTGCGCACTTCCTGTACCGGACCCTGGCCCTGTTATTCGTAAAATCGATCAAATAACTTTAAGAAAATGACACAGGATCCTTCAGCCGGGATGAGTCCGGCAATAATCAACAGGTTCGGATATTACACATCCATCCTGATGACCGTGATCACCCTGATCACCCTTGTGATAGCCTTTTTGACCCCGCCCGTTTCCGGTCCCTATTGCCCGGGTGATTGCATCGAATATCCATTCCCCGGGATTGAATCCCGCTTCCCTAGGGATTATTTCTGGATGTACGGGGCGATATTTCTGAACATCATCTTTGTTATCCTTGTTGTATGTATCCATTCTTTCGCATCCCTTGAAAAAAAGATATTCAGCCAGGCTGGATTAGCCTTTGCCGTGATATCTGCGAGTATCCTTGTCACCAATTACTTCCTGCAGGTATCCGTAATTCAGCCGAGTTTATTAAAGGGTGAAACAGACGGGATACTATTGCTGACCCAGTTCAATGCACATGGAGTGTTCATAGCACTGGAGGAGATCGGCCTGCTGATGATGAGCCTGACTTTCCTTTTTATCGCATTTGTTTTTAAGGGAAACAGGCTTGAGAAATCCATTCGATGGATTTTCATCTCAGGATTTTTACTGGCAATATTTTCACTTATAGTAATGTCAGTTATCCACGGGATCCACCGTGAATACCATTTCGAAGTCTGGGTGATCACAATTAACTGGCTGGTATTAATCGTATGCGGAATACTCCTGGCCAGGTTATTCAGGCGTGCTAATCCCTGATCAGTCCCTGCCCCTCGATCCACGGTGCCCCGGCATCTTTGAGGTCCTTTTCGAGCTGAGGAAGTACATTATGAATCACATCAGCCAGGTCTTTCTTGATCTTTGCGAGCTCCGACTTGCCGGCCTCAAGTGATTGCTTATGCTGTTCTGTGGGACCGTAAGTTGTTATCAGGCCGTTTATGGCAAAATAGAGCCTGTTACCCGGAGTCGGATCACCCTTGTCAATAACTTCAGCAAAGGAAGGACTTCCATTCAGGCGGATATTGATATCCTGCAGTTTCCTCTCTGCCTGGTAAATCCTTGTTTCAAGCGCTGTCGATTCACGGTCTGTCCGGAGGACGGCTGCCTGCATGGCTTTTACCTGCTTCTGGCTCTTTCCCAGTTCCAGGGAGGTGGCCGTGAGATCCTGATGGAAGGCCACAAAGGAAATTCTGAACTGATCTACCTCCTCAGGTGATGCTCCTTCAAGAGCACCTTTGCGCATGGGTTTTACCTGGAAGCTTCGGGGTCCTGAGAGTTCCGTTATTTCTCCATCGACAACTTTGGACAGGCTAACAGTATAGCTTCCTGCCAGTACCATGGGACCCCAATCCGGAGGTTTTTCCCCAAGCTTTATACCATTTTTTGGTGAGTGGCTCAGGTCCCAGCTTACCCTGTGGAATCCTTTTGAGGTTTTTCCCGTTATGGTATTAATAAGGTTTCCCTTCTCATCCTTGATGGCAAGCCTGATTTCAGGGGCTTTCTGTTGCTTTTCCTTATCAAGCTGTTCCCAACCCGGGAAAGGTATATCGCTGCCTGCCTTGTCCAGTTTCTTTTCCCTCTCCTGTCTTTCTTCTTTCATCGTTTTAATGCTCTTCGGCAGGTAATAAGTAAAGACGGCTCCGAAGGGGGGATTCTTTGCGGCATACTCCGATGCCCCCTGCCCGTACGATGGCGATTTCGGCCAGTACAGCAATGCATCCTTTACAGGATACAGGGTGGGCTCGGAAGCGATCGCATTGGCGGACACATCCCTCAGTGGCGAAATATCGTCGAGAATGAAAAATCCCCTTCCGAACGATGCGCAGACAAGGTCGTCTTCCCTGCGTTGTATGGTCAGGTCCCTGAAAGATATTGTTGGCAGCCCGCCTTTAAGCTTGATCCATTTGCTTCCCCCGTCAGGGGTGAAATAAATACCAAACTCGGTGGCTGCAAACAGGAGGTCCTTCTTAACATGATCCTGTACCAGCCGCCAGACCATAAGTTTATCCGGAAGGTTACTGCTGATTGAAGTCCATGAACGTCCTGCATCCGTACTTTTCAGCAGGTATGGTTTGTAGTCCCCGAACTTATGATTGTCCAGGGCTGCATAGACTGTTCTGGCCTCATAAAGATCCGCACGTATGTCATTCACAAAGGCTGTGGCCGGAACATCCTTAATGCTGCCGACCTCTATCTTCCGCCAGGTCTCACCCCCATCTTCGGTGACCTGTATAATACCGTCATCGGTTCCTGCATATATCAGTCCCTCCTGCTTCGGAGATTCAGCCAGCGAAGTAATGGTATTGTATTCCGACATGGCACCCATGTCCCATGCATTATCCCAGCTCTGCTGCCTTCCCATGATGGGAAGCGTGATACGTTCCTGGTTACGTGTCAGGTCAGAAGAAATTCTTTTCCAGCTGTCACCCCGGTTGTCTGACCGCCAGACATGCTGAGACCCGACATAAATTCTTGCGGGATCATGCGGACTCACAAGGATGGGTGAATCCCAGTTAAAGCGTTCCTTCTTCTCGCCTTCCCCTGGCTGGGGCTGGATGCGGACCTGCTCACCGGTAATCATGTCGATCCGGTGCAGGACCCCTTCCTGGAATTCTGCATATACGATATCCGGGTTACCAGGTTCGGTGGCGGTCTGGTGCCCGTCGGCTCCCAGTATCTTGAACCAGTCGGCATTTTTTATCCCCCCTGCGTTATCCGTCCTTGAAGGTCCACCGTGAGAACCATTGTCCTGGGTGCCCCCGTAAATCATATAGAAGGGTTCACTGTCATCAACGGCCAGCTTATAGTACTGTGTAACCGGAAGGTTGGGAATAAACCTCCAGGTCCCGGCCAGGTCATAGCTTTCGTAGATCCCGCCATCGGTTCCCATCAGGAGGTATCCGGGATCATCCTTCCTGAAGGCAAGGGCATGGGAGTCGCCGTGCTTTTTATCTTCATTCATCCGGCGGAAGGTTTTGCCATGATCGTCGGATATCTGGACATTGTAATCCATCAGGTACAGCCGTCCTTCGGCATGCGGTGAGGCGTACAGCTCCTGGTAATAATGGGGGCCCGTTGCACCCGCTACGGTGGCGGACTGCTTTTTCCAGCTCATTCCACGGTCTGTGGACATGAAGACTCCTCCCTTCCGCCTGTCCAACTCGATGGCGGCATAAATTATTTCATGGTTCTGCGGTGAGATGGCCAGGCCGATCTTTCCCATGTTGGAAGTGGGAAGCCCTTTGCTGAGTTTCTCCCAGGTCTCGCCCCCATCGGTACTTTTGTGGATCCCCGATCCGGTTCCCCCTCCAAGATAGGCGGCAACAGTCCTGTGCCTCTGCCAGGTGGCGGCATACATCAGGTCCGGATCACAGGGGTCTACAACCAGGTCGGTCACTCCCGTCCATTCATCATCGCCTAAGACCTTCTTCCAGTCCTTTCCCCCGTCGGTAGATTTATAAAGTCCCCGTTCACCGCCTTTTTTCCACAGGGGACCCTGGGCGGCCACGTAAATGATATCGGAGTTCTTCGGATGAATACGGATGCGGGCTATATGCTCGGAAGATTTGAGTCCCATATTCTTCCAGGTCTTTCCCCCGTCAGGGCTCATGTAAACACCGTCGCCGATCCCCACATGCCTTCCCCCGACATCTTCCCCGGTACCTACCCATACGGTATTCGGAGTGTTCGGGTCGATGCTGACACATCCGATCGAATAAACGGGCTGTTCATCAAAAACAGGCGTCCAGGTTACCCCTGCATTGATGGTTTTCCAGACGCCTCCCGATCCTACGGCAGCATACCATATATTGTTGTTATCCGGGTGGATGGCAATATCGGCGATCCGTCCGGAGGTGAATGCGGGACCTATATTCCTGAATTTTAGTCCCCCGTAAATATCATCCTTTTTGTCAGCAGTTCCTTTGTCCTGCGCAAAGATGTTTACGCTCAGAAAGAGCAGTACAAATACCAGATTTTTCATTTGATTTATTAACGTGTA
This sequence comes from uncultured Bacteroides sp., assembly GCA_965603745.1. GTDB lineage: Bacteria > Bacteroidota > Bacteroidia > Bacteroidales > SM23-62 > SM23-62. The sequence goes on from CBFDEE010000099.1 coordinate 7,646, forward strand.
TTTATGAATTTAGCGGTCTTGCTTATCAAATATAATATCTATTTTTAAAACGAATCATAAAATCAGAAACATGGCCATAAGAAAAGCGAAAGCAGAATGGAACGGCACCCTGAAAGAGGGCAGCGGAACAATGAATTTCAGTAATTATAACGGTCCCTTTACATTCGTATCCCGTTTTGAGGAAGGCGAGGGCACCAATCCTGAGGAACTGGCAGGGGCCGCCCAGGCAGGCTGTTATTCCATGTTCCTTTCTGCATTGATCAGCGGAGAGAATTACACTCCGGAAAGCATACAGACCACTGCTACGGTTCATCTTGAAAAAGATGATAAAGGGCCTGTGATCTCCTTAATTGAACTGGACTGCAGGGTGAAGTGCGAGGGACTCCCACAGGACAAATTTGATGAACTGGCAGCGGTGTCGAAAGAGAAATGTCCCATTTCGCGCCTTTTTGCAGGCACGAACATCAAACTGAACGCTGTGCTTTTATAATCCGCTTCTGTCCCGGTCATTCGTACCTCAGGCTTTCAGCAGGCTGCATCCTTACAGACCTGAAAACGTGATACAACATGCTGATAAGGGCAAAGAACACAGTCAGCAGAAAGGCTGCCAGGTAAGGCGCAACGGAAAAATCAACCTTGTAGGGAAAATTCTGCATCCATACAGGTGAAGGACAATGGCAGCGGTATCCCTGCGGAGATCAT
>CBFDEE010000100.1:0-8265 GCA_965603745.1 uncultured Bacteroides sp.
GACCAGACCGAATCGGCTCTTGTAGTCCCCGCTAAACTGCTGGATATTCACCGGAAAGATACTAACTTTGAAGAGCTTATCAACTGGATTAATTCATAAGCCGGACAAGCGGATTATAGCAAAAAAATGTTCGGATTAATATATGGCCGGCGAGGAACTCGTACACGAAACCCTGATGATCAGGAATATGGTTTCAAACTGCTGCAGCATTCTTGTAAGGGAGCGGCTGGAGGCAGTAGGGATTAAGGTCCGGCATGTCCAGCTGGGAAGGGCGGAGGTAAGCTATCCATCCAATAACCAAGAAAAGGAAAAGATTTCCGGAATACTCAGCGAGATAGGGCTTGACCTGATTGAGAGCAGGGAAGAGATCCTGGTCGAACAGATCAAGCAATCCGTTGTTGAACTGATACACCACATGAATAATGTAGATTCCGTAGTGCGGAAATCCGATTACCTTGTGGAAAAAATGGGCTATTCCTACCCTTATCTTTCAAAACTTTTCCGTGTGCATGAGCCCGCCACCCTTGAAAAATACATCATACTGCAAAAGATCGAACGCATTAAGCAACTAATAGATAATGATGAGTTTACACTTAGTGAGATCGCTTTTATGATGGACTATTCCAGCGTTCAGTACCTCTCCGCACAGTTCCACAAGATCACCGGCATAACCGTAAGCGAATACAAAGCAAGCGACCGCTCTTCAAAAAAGCCTATCGATAAGATTTATTAACTTCACACCCCCCCGGAAGGGTGAAATACAGGATTTTATAACATTTTAGCAGAATATTGTAACAGAAGATCCGGGGAATTACGGAGTTTTGTGTGTATAATTTGGATAATTATCAAGTCATGCAAATAAAAAAGAATATAGCAGTCAGTGAAACCGGTTTTGTCTTTGATCCGACCAGCGGTGAATCGTATTCAATCAACCGGGAGGGGCAGGAGATCATGGCAAGGCTCAAAGACGGGGAGACACCGGAGGAAATATCCACCGCCATGTGCTCTGAGTTCGAAATAGACCCGGCAGATTTCGAAAAGTATTTCTATGATTTCATCGGGATGCTCAGGCAATTCCAGCTAATCGAAGAAGATGAGTAAAAGAAAAGTATCTGTAGCCCTTACGGGACTCAATAACACCGACAATCCGGGTCCCGGGGTACCAGTGATACGTGGTATACGCGAATCTGAGGAATTCGATTCCCGCATCATCGGGCTGTCCTATGAAAGCCTGGAACCGGCCATATATATGCACGGGGTTGTTGACAAGACTTACCAGGTACCATACCCTTCGGATGGGACGGATATTCTGGTGCAGAGGATACTGGAAATCCACGAAAAGGACCCCATCGACGTGCTGATCCCCAATTTCGACGCCGAGCTCTACGCCTTCATGAAGGCCGGGAAAACCCTTGAAAAGGCCGGGATAAGTACTTACCTGCCCACCCTGGAGCAGTTCGAGGAAAGACATAAATCCAATCTTCCCGATTTCGGAGAGAAATACGGGGTAAAGGTACCCTTCAGCAAAACACTGACGAGGCAGGATGAAATCGGGGATCTGAAAAAAGACTTCGATTATCCCCTTATGGTGAAAGGGAAATTCTATGACGCATACCTTGCCTATAATGCCGAGCAGGTGAGGATGCATTATAATAAGATCTCAGCCAAGTGGGGACTCCCGGTTATCATACAGGAATTCATAAAAGGCACCGAGGTGAACGTTGTGGCCCTGGGAGATGGCAGGGGCAATACCGTGGGAGCCGTTCCCATGCGCAAGCAGTACATTACTGAACAGGGAAAGGCCTGGGCCGGGATCACCCTGGACGATAAAATACTGCTGGACCTGACCGACAGGATCATCTCCGGGATGAAATGGAGGGGAGGCATGGAGCTGGAAATCGTCAAATCTTTCGATAACGAACTTAATGTGATCGAGATCAATCCCCGCATACCAGCCTGGGTTTACCTGGCAGTCGGTGCGGGACAAAACCTGCCTGAAGCGCTGGTGAAGCTGGCCCTCGGCATGGAAGTAAAGCCATACACACAATACGAGACAGGAAAAATGTTTATCCGTTATTCCAACGACTTGATTACCAATGTAAAAGAATTTGAAAAACTTTCAACACTGGGAGAATTATAACAGAACCGGACAACAGAACGAAACCAAACGAAAAAACCCGCAATAACAGGCGGATTACAATATCATAAACCATGGACAAAAAACAATTCGAAAGGCCTTATATTAAAAAGCTGCAGGCAGGCATGCCCAGCAAATTCGGTATGAAATCAAGGGTAGAACCCATGACTCATATTGACAACAACGCGGTGGCGGACCTTGTCGGGGAATTCGGATCCCCCCTGTTCGTAATTTCAGAAAAAACCATCCGGGATACCTATAAAAAGGCACACCATGCCTTCACGACCCGGTACCCGAAGGTACAGTTCGCCTGGTCCTACAAGACCAATTACCTGGATGCCGTATGCCGCATATTCCACCAGGAGGGTTCCTGGGCAGAGGTGGTTTCCGGATTTGAATATGACAAAGCCCTTGGCAACGGGGTGAAGGGAAGCCAGATCATCTTTAACGGTCCGGACAAGAATGACGATGACCTGAAAAAGGCTGTTGAGAATGATTCCTTCATACACATCGACCATTTTGACGAAATGTATTCCGTTCTCGCCCTGTCGGATAAACTGGGGAAGAAGCCCAAGGTGGCCATTCGGGTGAACATGGATACGGGGGTGTATCCCATGTGGGACCGTTTCGGGTTCAACTATGAGAACGGGGATGCATGGGATGCCATCAACCGCATCATGATCAACGAGAAGCTGGAGCTCGTGGGACTGCATGCCCATATCGGAACCTACATGATGTCAGCCAATTCATACAAAATCGCCGCCGGAAAACTGGCCGACCTGGCCCACGGGGTGGAAAAAAAATACGGGGTTCATATTAAATATATTGACGTGGGAGGGGGTTTTGCCTCTAAGAACACACTGAAGGGTGCCTATTACCCGGGAATGGATACGACCCCCAGTTTTGAAGAATATGCAGAGGCGATATCTTCGGCCCTGCTTAACTCGGAACTGGATCCCCGGAACCTGCCCACGCTGATACTGGAAACGGGACGTGCCCTAGTCGATGATGCGGGTTACCTGCTGGGGACCGTAATTGCCAACAAAAGGCTCTCAGCGGGAAACCGCGCCACCATTGTGGATGTCGGCGTCAACCTGATGTTCACCTCCTTCTGGTATGAGCACGAAGTATATCCGGCAGCCCCTGTATCCGAGCACCTTGAAGAAACAACCCTCTACGGTCCCCTGTGCATGAACATCGATGTCCTGCGCGAAGCCATAGCCTTCCCGCTGTTGAAGAAAGGGGACCATTTTGTGATCAAGCGCGTCGGCGCATACAACATGACCCAGTGGATGCAGTTCATAACCCTGCGGCCCAATGTGGTCCTGATAGATTCCGGGGATAAATCCCATATCATACGCAAACAGGAAACCATAGAAAACATCACCAGCCAGGAAGTGCTGCCGGAACACCTGGCCTGAATCCATTTTCACCGATGACCGGAATGAATAAATCTGTCCAAACCTGTCCCTGGCCTAAATCCGGATCCCAATGATCAAAACCGAGGATATAAAGCTCTTTTCAAGGGGTGTTCCAAACTCCTATTCCCAGGTATTTTTCTCGGATAACAGGGTCTTTGCCATCATACTGGTACTGGTCACTTTCATCGACCTTTACGGAGGGATCATGGGCCTGCTTTCGGTACTTACGACCAACCTGACAGGATTTCTGCTGGGCTTTGACCGGCGCAATATCTCCAAGGGGCTTTACGGGTTCAATTCCCTGCTTGTGGGCCTGGCCCTCGGTGTTTATTTCGAACCGGGCATACTCCTGGTCATGGTAGTAGTACTGGGCGCCATTCTTACCCTGCTGGTCTCTGTATCCATGCAGGGGGTGATCGGCAAGTACGCCCTGCCGTTTCTGAGTATACCCTTCCTGATCGGGGTATGGATCATGACCCTTGCCACCAGAGAATTTGAGGCCCTGGGCGTCAGCGAACGCGGGATCTATACATTCAATGATCTTTATATGATCGGGGGCAGCTCCCTGGTGGGATTGTATGAATGGTGGAACGCACTGGGCATTGCCCAGAGCCTGAGGATCTACCTGATCTCCCTGGGGGCCATACTTTTCCAGTATAACGTACTCTCCGGAATTATTCTGGCCATCGGGCTTCTGTATTATTCACGCATTTCATTCACTCTCTCGCTTCTCGGTTTCTATACTGCCTATATTTTTTATGAACTGATCGGTGCCAATATCTCGGAACTGAGCTACAGTTACATCGGGTTTAATTATATCCTCACATCCATAGCCGTAGGAGGGTTTTTTATCATTCCCTCGAAAAGGTCGTATTTCTGGGTCATTGTGCTGATCCCCATGGTAGCCCTTGTAACCATAAGCCTTTCCAGCATATTCACGGTCCTGGGACTTCCCATTTATTCCCTCCCGTTCAATATCGTAGTATTGCTGTTCCTGTATGCCCTGAAATTTCGCACCAGGGTATCCGAAAAACTGTCGGAGGTATTTATCCAGCAGAATTCCCCCGAGAAAAACCTGTATTCCTTCCATAACCATATGATCCGTTTCCATCATTCCGACAAGGAAACCATTAAACTGCCCTTCCTGGGGAAGTGGACGGTATCACAGGGACATGAGGGTGAGCACACACATAAGGAGGATTACCGCCATGCCTGGGATTTTGTGAACACGGACCTTGATGGAAAGCAGTTTTCCGGGAAGGGGGATTATCCGGCCGATTATTATTGTTTTGACAAGCCGGTGCTGGCCCCGGCGGACGGAACGGTGGAATACATCGTCGACAACATTGAAGACAATACCATCGGAGAGGTGAATATGAAGGATAACTGGGGAAATACGGTGATCATCCGGCACAATGATTTCCTGTTCACCTCGGTTAGCCATCTTAAAAAGGGATCCATTCCAGTAAAAGAAGGGGAACGTGTGAAGGGCGGAGACATCATCGGGAAATGTGGGAATTCAGGACGATCGCCATATCCGCATTTGCATTTTCAGGTCCAGGAAACACCCTATATCGGGTCACCCACTATCGATTACCCTGTGTCTTATTATGTGCTTACAAAGGATGATTCCTTCCTGCTCAGGTCCTTTGACCGTCCGGGGAAGGACGAACTGGTTGCGAACATCGAAACGAACGATCTGCTGTATAAGGCCTTCCATTTTATTCCCGGAAAAAAGCTCTCCTTCGACGTGATTGATAACGGGCATTCAGGGAGAGTGGAATGGGAAGTAGAGACCGACGCATTCAATAATACTTATATCCACTGCCTGACATCGAAGTCCACAGCCTGGTTCACCAACGATGGGAACCTGCTGTACTTCACTCATTACGAGGGGGATAAAAAAGCCCTGCTATATTACTTCTTCCTGGCCGCCTTTAAGGTGCAGCAGGGTTATTACCAGGACATGATGCTGAAAGACCGTTTTCCGCTGAACCTGCTTTTCAGGGCTCCACTGCTGACCCTGCAGGATGTGTTCGCTCCATTCTGGAAATTTCTTTCCTCTGAGTTTGAGCTGAAATATGCATCGGTCGATAATGAAATGTCCCCGACAGAGATCACACTGGAATCTTCTGCCCGCAATGTATTAATGGGCAGTGAGCTGAAAAGGATGGATTTCATTCTTTCTGTGAGTGAAAGGGGGATCAGGCAGCTGGATGTAAACGGCGCCATGTTTAATCTCATAGCAAAATGCGCGGACAGATGAATATCAGACATTGGGATACTTCCGGAAGTAAAGTTCGTACTTCCTTTTCAAGGATTTTCGGATACGGGATCCCGCGTCTGCTTGTCATCACCAGCTTCATTTTCCTGTTCTGTCCCCTGGAGTCCCAGACTTATTCAGAGGTTGATTCCACAACCTATCAGCTTTACCTGGACAAGAGCTGGGATGAACTGATCCATGTTGGGAAAGACGCCGTTAAGAAAGATATCGATTACTATTTCCTGCGTATGCGGATCGGAATTGCGTATTATGAGAAGAATAACTACAAATCTGCTCAGTCCCACTTCAGAAAAGCACTTGAATTCAATACCGGGGACCCCGTGGCATCGGAATACCTGTATTATGCATATCTGTTCGGGGGACAAACACAGCAGGCTGCATTGCTGTACAGGGAATTCCCGGAATCATTAAAAATGAAAGTACAAGAACCGGGTCTGAAAACCATTGACCTGATCTCGGTTGAATACCTTTATAACCGGAGTTTTACAGATGAGCTGGCTGATGATCCGGGTACATTTGAATCACTGCCCTACGGGGCGCAGATACTTACGCGGGATTTTCAGAACCTTAACCTGGCATTGCATCATAATATGCATCCGGGTACCACATTCAGGCATGCATATACCTACCTGGTTAAGGACAATTACTATTACTATGATGACGGCCTGGATCGTTTTACGGCGGAAGGACAAATGGTCAGGCAGCACCAGTATTTCCTGTCTCCCTCTTTAACATTTCAGGGTGGATTAGTAATATCACCTTCGTTCCATTTCCTGCATGTGGGATTTCAGATTCCGGAGCTTTCGGGAGGGGGACCAGGTCCCGGGGGAGGAAATGATGTCATATTCCGTAAAGATTTTGTAAACCAGATGGCAGGAGGACTCCAGCTGGCCAGGTATATGGGGACCCTGCTTGTCCGCCTGGAAGGCATTTATTCGAATCTGAATAAAACCGACCAGCTAAGCGGTACGGCCGGTTTTACATGGTATCCTGCCGGAAACCTTGATATGTACATGGGAGCATCCCTTCATGCGCATATGGCGGACCTTGATGCAGGCAAGGCAGCACTGATCCCGGATATTATTTTCGGATACGGTATTGCTTCAAGAGTCTGGGTTGAGTTCAGCGGGACTTACGGGGATATGAAAAACTTCAGCGAATCAAATGGCTATATCGTCTATAACGGGCTGGACTGGATGACATACAAAGCTATGGGAAATATAATGGTCCCTCTTACCGATAAAGGATCAATGATCTATGCAGGCGTACGCTACGCCGGATACGAAAACCAGTTTATTCCATTTGATCCCGCCCAGCCTGCAGATCTTAATGACCTGAAATACAATAGTTTATCAATATACGGAGGTTTATCATGGAAATTTTAAAAATTATGAAATTACGTTTCACGAGGCCAGGCTATACTGGCAGGCCTGCCACAGGGGTATATACTTCAGCTGTACGATTTTCAAGTATTCGACCCACCGGATTGCGATTAACCGGAGTGCCTTTCATCGGAGTACTCCTGTTCCTGATTCCGATGCTTTTATCCGCACAGGAATTCGCGGACACCAAGGACGCCTTTCAGAACAGCTATATCCAGGAGGCAACCGGGGAAATACCGGCGGCGATCAATTCACTGAAAAGTGTGTACGTCGAAAAGTCCTACGAACTGAACCTTCGCCTGGGCTGGCTGAGTTACCAGGCGGGTAACTTCACTGAATCGGTGGCCTATTACAGCAAGGCCGTGGACCTTATGCCATACGCGGTTGAACCACGGTTCGGGATCGTCTATCCCGGAGCTGCCATGGGCAACTGGAGCATGGTGATAAAACAGTACGAGAAGATCCTGGAGATCACCCCCAATAATTCCATTGCCATGCATCGCCTGGGACTGATCTATTACGGGCGGGAGGAATACGAAACGGCCCGGCAGTATTTCGACAAGGTGGTGAACCTGTTCCCGTTTGACTACGATGCCCTGACCATGCTGGCATGGTCCCATTTCAGGCTGCAGAATTTCAGGGAAGCCAGGGTTCTTTTCCAGAAAGCCCTGTTGAACACACCGAGTGGTACATCTGCTCTTGAGGGACTGGAACTGTTAAAGTAAACATGTTGCCAGGGATGGTAAAACCATCCTTCTAAATCCATTACAATGAACTCCGAAAATCCCGAAACCATGAAAGAATTGTCAGACACATTTTGCAAAACAGGCAGTGCAGTAATCACAAAGGGGGAAAGCCATCTCCCGGGATTCAATACTGTTGTACTGATCACCCTCCTTCTGGCCTTCAGCATAAACACGGCAGCCCAGACAAGCCTTGAGCAGGCCCATGAACACACCTATCCGGTATCAGCTTCAATATGCTCCCTGGAGAAGTCCGGCGACAAGTATTTCACCATGGATGTGACCAACAAGCAATGCA
>CBFDEE010000101.1:0-8244 GCA_965603745.1 uncultured Bacteroides sp.
AATACAGATAGTGGAAAGCCTGCCAGGAAATGAGAAGATCATATTCGCGCCCGACCGTAATCTCGGGAATTATATTAAAAGCATAACAGGAAGAGACATGATCATCTGGCAGGGGTCATGCCATGTTCATGAAGAATTTTCACTGGAAAGGATACTTGAAATAAAAAACAGGGAACCGGATGCAAAAATCATATCACACCCGGAATGCGAAAAGCCAATTCTGCTGGTTTCGGATCATATAGGATCGACTCACTCACTGCTTAATTATACAATGAAGGATGATGCAGAAAAATACATAGTTGCAACAGAGTCAGGTATTATTCATCAGATGCAGAAGGCAAGCCCGGGGAAAACATTCATCCCGGCGCCGCCAAAAGACTCGACATGCGCCTGTAATGATTGTAATTTCATGAAACTAATTACAATAAAGAAACTATATAATTGTTTGAAATATGAGATGCCGGAGGTAGTTGTAGAGGAAAGCATACGGGAAAAAGCAATCCATCCGATAAAAAGAATGCTGGAAATTTCAGAAAATCTGGGAATTTAGCAATAAGAATTATGGATCCGGATAAAAAAAGAAGGCAGCTGAGAAGGACACTTTTATTTTTTCTCATAAGCAGCGGTGTATTTGGCTCATTTGCACAGAACGACATACCAAGGGATGGCTATGTCAGGTTTTCGTATCCGGGGGGACAGATTTCCAGTGAAGGGACAATGAGAGAGGGGAAACCCGATGGTTACTGGACAACCTACTATCCGTCGGGCATAAAAAAATCAGAAGGTAAAAGAACAAATTTTTTACTGGACAGTATATGGGCATTCTACGATAACAAAGGGGATACCATACAGAAAATCAGTTACATGTTCGGTAAAAAGAACGGCTATCATATTGTTTACAGCCATGAAATACAGAAGGAAGGAAGAGAAAACGGAGTCGTTGTTTCGCGGGAATTATATGTAAATGATAAGAGGGAGGGCATTTCCTATTATTATTATGAAGACGGAAATATTAAAAGCGAAGTCAGTTATGTAAACGGGAAAAAACAGGGACTTACCAGGGAATACGATCCCCGGGGAGTAATAAGCACGCTGGTATATTACCACAACGGGCATTTAACAGATAAGGAAGAAATTAACAGGAATGATAATAATGGCAACAAGCAGGGTGTCTGGAAAGAGTTTTACGAGGACGGAAAACTTAAAACGGAAAAGAACTACAGGGACGATATGCTGGACGGCCTTTATAAGGAATTCAACACCAAAGGCAACCTGGTTGTGGTCCTGAAATATGAGGGCGGGCAGGTAGTCGCTGAAGACGTGACAGATGAAGAAAGCCTGGAAATCCGTAATGAATTCGATAATAGAAACAGGCTCGTGAAAAGCGGACCCTACCGGCAGAATGTACCGATCGGGATCCACCGCACCTATGATGCACAGGGGAGTGTTATAGCTGCACAGACATACGATAACAATGGAATACTTGTCTCGGAAGGAATTGTTGACGAAGAAGGTAAAAAACAAGGCAACTGGGAGAATTATTATCCTGGGAAAGAGCTGAAATCCATGGGTCAGTATACAGAGAATTACCGTACGGGAAAATGGACATTCTTCCGAAGGAACGGAAATATCGAACAGGAAGGGAACTACAACAGGGGAAGACCGCATGGACCCTGGGTATGGTACTATGAAGACGGGAACCTGCTACGGGAAGAGGAATTCTTTAACGGCAAAGAAGACGGGGGACTGGTTGAATATTCTTCCGATGGCAACATTATCACAAGAGGAGATTTCATTGACGGGGAAAAAGAAGGTGAGTGGTATTACCGGGTCGGGGACCACATAGAGATAGGTAGCTATTTAACCGGCTTGCGCGAAGGCAGGTGGAAGTACTTTTTTAACGACAGCACCCTGAAATTTGAGGGTTATTATATACAGGGAAATCCGGATGGAAAACAAAAGTTGTATTATCAGAACGGGAACCTGAAAGAAGAAAGATATTACGTAATGGGCATAAAGGAAAAAAGCTGGAAAAAATACGATGAGGCCGGGAACCTGGTTATGACCATAACATACAAAAATAACACCGAAACCAGGGTCAACGGGGTGAAGGTTGAGCTTCCGGATGCATCCAGGACGATGATCAGGTAAATTCAAGAAAGAATGGAAGAAAACTTCGAAACACACAACAGGGCATTAAACGAGCAGGACCGTGAATATGAAAAACGTCTGAGGCCGCTGAGTTTTATCGACTTCAGGGGACAGCATAAAACAGTCGAGAACCTGAAAGTATTTGTCCAGGCTGCACGGCAGAGGAATGAAGCGCTCGACCACGTTCTTCTTCACGGGCCGCCCGGACTCGGAAAAACCACACTTGCCCACATTATTTCAAATGAGATGCAGGTAAATCTGAAGGTAACTTCAGGTCCTGTACTTGACAAACCGGGGGATCTGGCTGGAATACTGACAGGACTGGAAGAATCAGATGTGCTGTTTATAGACGAAATACACCGCCTGTCACCGGTCGTTGAAGAATACCTTTATTCAGCCATGGAGGATTACAGGATTGACCTGATGGTTGACAAAGGACCGAGCGCAAGGTCCATACAACTCAGCCTGAGTCCGTTTACACTTATCGGAGCCACTACCCGTTCCGGACTGCTTACGAGTCCACTGCGAGCAAGATTCGGAATTAAATTCCTGTTAGAATATTATGATGCGGAAATACTGAAAAAGATCATATCAAGGTCAGCAAAAATACTGGAAGTGGAAATCAACGATAAAGCAGCCGTGGAGCTGGCCACCCGTAGCAGAGGCACTCCAAGAATAGCAAATGCCCTGCTTCGCAGGGTGAGGGATTTTGCACAGGTTAAAGGAAGCGGCAAGGTGGATCTGGATATAACCAGGTATTCCCTTGAAGCCATGAATATCGACCGGCACGGGCTTGATGAAATGGACAACAAGATCCTGTCCACAATCATAGATAAATTCAAGGGAGGCCCCGTTGGTATTTCTACTATTGCAACTGCGGTGGGTGAAGACGGAGGCACGATTGAAGAAGTATACGAACCCTTCCTGATTAAGGAAGGGTATTTAAAAAGGACACCGCGGGGAAGGCAGGTTACGGAGAGAGCCTTTAACCATCTTGGGAAACCCTTATTCGGGAATTCGGAACTGAAGTTCTGACAGGGTCATTCGTAAATATTACCTATCCTGACAAGTCCCGCTTCGTCAAGTATTCTGATCTTTCTTCCGTTCAGTTCAATCAGACGGTCCTGTTTGAATTCAGAAAGAAGGCGTATGACGGATTCGGTTGCCGTACCTACAATATTTGCCAGTTCTTCCCGTGTAAGAGAGATCTGTAATATTTTATGCTCATCTAGACCAAAATCATTTTTCAGGTGAATAAGGATCTCTGCAAGACGCTCCCTGACGGTTTTCTGGGCAATATCCGTGATGTATGCATTTGCTTCCCCAAGTTCCTTGCAGGTTAACTGCATAAGATCAATGGAGAAATTACCATTGTGTTTGACAAGATGTATAAGTGTTTCTGAAGGGATGTAACAGGTAACGGAATCATCAAGGACTTCGGCGCTGGTACAGGCCAGTTCGTTGCTCAGGACAGAACGGAATCCGATAATATCCCCCGCCTTCGCAAAGCGTATGATTTGTTCCTTTCCGTCAATACCGGTTTTAAAAACTTTAATGATTCCTCTCTCAACGCAATAACACCCGTTAATCCTGCTGTTTTCACGGTAAATGACAGAACCCCGTTTAAATTGCTCAATAGTTTTTCCGAGATTGATCAGCTCCAGTTCTTCGCTGCTCAGGTGCTTGAAAATGGAATCCGACCTGGCCAGGCATGCATCATCGCAAGAAAATGTTTGGAGGTTTTTCATACACCACAGATCAGCCTAGATACAGTACGAAAGTACCTGGCTGTGCAATATACAATTTATCCCTAAATTTGGGAATTAAAATATCTAAAATGAAGAAAGAAAAGATCAATCTGAAATGGACTGACGGCATAGCTTTTGAAGCTGATGTCGCGGGATTCAAAGTACAAATAGATTCGGATCCCGAGTTTGGGGGACAGAACAAAGGTCCTAAACCCAAACCATTAATGATGGTTGCTCTGGCCGGCTGTACCGGAATGGATATTGTCTCTCTATTGAATAAAATGAGAGTGGGATTTGACAGCCTGAATATTGTTGTTGAAGGAGAGTTGACAGAGGAACACCCGAAGCATTTTTCCAAAATGAAAGTTGTATATGAAATCACTGGCAAAAACATTGATCAGAAAAAAGTGGAAAAAGCCGTAGTCATGAGTAAAGACAAGTATTGCGGGGTCAGCTACTCGTACAAGCAGGCCATGGAAATAGAATACGAAATAAAAATATTGGGATCCTGAAACAAAAAGTTAGATACTGTAAGGGCCGGAAACACCTACCGGAAGGAAAGACCTGGATCACCAGGCCGATTTAAACTGATCCAGGAAACGTTTATCGTTCTCAAAATACAAACGCAGGTCGTTGATCTGGTATTTCAGCATTGCAATGCGTTCTATTCCCATGCCAAAAGCATATCCGGTGTACTTCTCTGAATCGATGCCGCAATTATCCAGGACGTTGGGATCCACCATCCCGCAGCCCATAATTTCCACCCAACCGGTGTGTTTACACACATTACAGCCACTACCGCCACAGATGCTGCAGGAGATGTCCATTTCTGCCGAGGGTTCAGTGAAGGGAAAGAAAGAAGGGCGAAGCCTTATCCTTGTTTCCTGGCCGAATAATTCCCTTGCAAAGTATAGCAATACCTGGCGAAGATCAGCGAAAGAAACTCCTTCATCAATGTACAGGCCTTCAACCTGGTGAAAAATACAATGAGCACGGGCAGAAATGGCCTCGTTGCGGAACACCCTGCCGGGAGAAATGGTCCGGATCGGTGGCTGCTGATGCTCCATAACCCGAACCTGGACGGATGAAGTATGGGTGCGAAGGAGAATGTCGGGGTTCTTGCGGATAAAAAATGTATCCTGCATATCTCTGGCAGGGTGATCCTGGGGGAAATTCAGGGCGGAAAAAACATGCCAGTCGTCTTCTATTTCAGGTCCCTCTGAGATAACAAAACCAACCCTGCTGAAAATGTCTATTATCTCGCGCCTGACAATTGAAACAGGATGCCTGGTCCCCAGGGGCAACTGCACACCGGGGCGGGTAAGGTCCGATTTTTCGTGCCCGGAATCCCCAGATTTTTCAGAGGTTTTAAGTTCTTCCAGTTTATCAAGAGCAAGCCGTTTGAGATTATTGATTTTTTGTCCGAATTCTTTTTTCTGATCCGGGGGGAGTGTTTTGAAAGACTCAAAAAGTTCAGATATAATTCCCTTTTTACTGAGGTAACGAAGCCTGAAAGCCTCGGTTTCTTTTGCGGAAACGTAACTGAACGAAAGGACTTCTTTTTTTATTTTATCAATATGACTGAGCATGAGATAGAAACATGGGTAAAATTAAAGAAATTACTCCAAAATCGTGATACGGATGATTTTAATATCCACTAAGGGACGATCCCTGCTGTCGGTTGGGACAGATGCGATTTTTTCGATGACATCGAATCCTTCTGTAACCTCGCCAAATACGGAATAGGCGTAATCAAGATGAGGAGTACCGCCGAACTCCTTATATATTTTCCGCTGTTCCGGTGTAAACTTTATGTGTGCTCCGGCAGCCTCCATGGCATCAAGTTCCGGATCGGTCATTTTATTTCCCTGGACAATGTAGAACTGGGATCCGTTTGATTCGCGTGCGGGATTAACCTGGTCTCCCTGCCTGGCAGCCGCAAGGACGCCTTTTTTGTGGTAGAGGCCGGGGTGGAATTCTGCAGGTATCCTGTAACCCGCATCCCCGTACCCAAGGGCTTCTCCTTTAGGGGCTTCCCTGGAATTCGGATCTCCGGTTTGGATCATAAAATCACTGATCACACGATGAAAAAGCAAGCCGTCGAAAAACCCCTTTTCTGCAAGTGAAATAAAATTATCCGAATGAATAGGAGTCTCTTCGTAGAGAATGCATTTTATATTTCCCATGGAGGTCTCAATAACAAGAGTTCGGGCAGCTGTTTGCGAATGAATGCCGGCATGGAATACAAAAAGGAAAACGAAAACAAGGATAGGGCCTATTCTGTTTATCATCTGTAATAACTTAAAGCCACAAAACTATATTATTTCGATTGAAAAAGAAAACAATCGTTATCACACACAGCACTTATATAGCCGGGGCACTGCGGGATATTGTTAATTAAAACAGACCACACTGGTGCTTAATTATCATGCGGCAGCCTATCTTTGGAATGAATCATAAAAGAACAGAAAGGATACGTGAATCCGATAAAGCAACTGTTCGGGCAGACGGCGGTTTACGGCTTTGGGACAGTCGTGCCCAGGATGCTCAACTACCTCCTGCTTACACCCTTTTTTACACGTGTGTTCGAGCTTGGCGAATACGGCGTGGTAACGGAATTATATGCCTACGTCGTATTTATGATGATCATACTGACCTATGGAATGGAAACAGGCTTTTTCAGGTATGCACAGCTGCACAGGGAGAGCGATGAGGTGTTCAGCACAAGCCTGATATCCCTGTTGTTTACTTCAGGCACCTTTATACTCATAATAAGTTTTTTTTCAGGGAATCTCGCATCATTTATGGGCTATGGAGAACACCCGGAATATATTTTATGGATTGGACTTATTGTTGGTGTTGATGCAATCACTTCCATACCATTTGCCCGGCTGAGATGGGAAAATAAAGCCTTGAAATTTGCTGCTATACGCATCGGCAGTGTCGTCCTTAATATTGCCCTTAATTTCACCTTTCTTTACTTCATTCCGCAGATGGCATCAAAGGGCCCGCTGCCGGGATGGATAGAAAGGACATACAATCCCGGAATCGGTGTCGGATACGTGTTTATATCAAATCTGGCATCAAGTCTGTTTACGCTTGTGCTTTTATCAGGAACAATTGCCAGGACAAAATTCCGGTTTAACACCGGGCTGTGGAAAAAAATACTGTCCTATTCGTTTCCGCTTCTGGCTGCTGGACTCGCAGGAACTGTGAACGAAGCCCTTGACCGGGTACTTTTAAAACATCTGCTGAGCGATGCAGGAACAGCTCTTGCCCAGGTCGGAGTGTACGGTGCGAATTATAAAATAGCCGTGCTGATGACCCTGTTCGTACAAATGTTCAGATATGCGAGCGAACCATTTTACTTCGGACAGGCAGAAAGGAAAGATGCAAAAGAACTTTTTGCCCAGGTGATGAAATATTTTATCATCGCGGCCCTTGGAATATTTCTTGCCGTAAACCTCTATCTTGATATTTTTAAGCATTTTATAGGACCTGCATTTCACGAGGGACTTCATATCGTGCCCGTGGTCCTGCTTGCAAACCTTCTACTGGGGGTGTTCTTTAATCTCTCAATATGGTATAAACTTAATAACCTGACACGATACGGGGCTATGATTACCATAATGGGTGCGCTTATTACGTTTATTATAAACTGGTTCATGATACCTGTATTCGGATATACGGCTTCAGCATGGGCCCATGTAGCCTGCTATGGAAGCATGGTGGTAGTATCATGGCAGATGGGAAGAAAACACTTCAGAATTCCGTATCCCTTAAAAACGATCGGCTTGTATGTAATGCTCACCATGATTATTTTTGTCTGCGCATGTTTTACGGGCAAGATGATCATGGCAGCCAGATTGATAATCAACACAGCAATGTTGGCAGGATTTAGTATCATTGTCGTTTTTAAAGAAAGAAAGAATATTATTAACCTTAACGGATAGGAATCAATGCAAAAAGTACGAATAGTGAACCGGTCCAGACACCCGCTGCCTGAATACAGCACTGAATATTCTGCGGGAATGGACCTGCGGGCCAACCTGGAAAATGACATTATGCTGGGGCCCGGGGGAAGGATACTTGTTCCGACAGGATTATTCATTGAGATTCCGCCAGGCTATGAAGCACAGATCCGCCCCAGAAGCGGACTGGCAGTGAAAAAAGGGATTACAGTGCTGAATACTCCCGGAACAATCGATTCGGATTACAGGGGGGAGATTGGCATAATACTGATCAATCATTCAGATGTACCGTTTACAATAACCGACGGGGAAAGGATTTGCCAGATGATCATTGCAAGGCACGAAACCATAGAATGGGAAGAAACAGAGGACCT
>CBFDEE010000102.1:0-8221 GCA_965603745.1 uncultured Bacteroides sp.
ATTTCTGGGATCACGAAATTTCGTGAAGGCTGCACTGGGATCTGCCCTGGCTGTAGTCCTTCTTTTATATCCATTCGGTATACGGAAAATCCCGGTTGAATTGTGGCCTCCCCAGAAGCTCGTAAAGGAAGCAGTAAGCTGGATCGAGGAGATGGAATATACTGAACGCAAAATGTATTTCTGGGATCCCCACTGGTGGTTCTACCTTGATGCCAACCCAACGGACAGGACGAGAATGCACGAAGGATTTCCTAACAGGGACAATCCATCCTTGAACACACATGCGGGTGAGATCGTTTTATGGGATGCCCACTACGGTCCGAACGAGGGCAGAACACCCCTGGAAATGCTGGCAAATAATCCGGACTTTTGCGAGATAAAAGTCTTTCGCCCCGAACATCCCTTTACCGTGCTGGGTGGATACAACTATGAGTTACACATTTTTGAACGCCTGGAAAACCGAAGCAAGATCGAACTTCAGGCTGTTCTTAATGAAATTCAGGAACGCGAGGATTCAAAAGTAAATATAATATTACTTGAATATATAGACTTTGAACCGGGGGATTCCGAGAATGAGAGCTCGGATTACTGTGGGCAGTACTCCAGGTCAGGATCGAATTCATACTATATGAAGGAAGACATGGAATTCCTTGAAGGGCTGGTGATTCCTGCAGGGGATATCAAAGCTTCCCCGGGATCAAAAATAAAGGTTGAAATTTCCCATTATTCTGATACATCGGCAGATAATGATCCTCTTCTACTGGTTGTGAGCCTCCAAAGCGGTAATAAGATGCAATATTACAGGACATGGGAGATTCAATGTACCGAACTGGATACCTGGGAGAACACAAGTATTGAACTGGATTATCCGGAATCATCAAGAGACAAAGATATCCTTAAAGTATATCTCTGGAATAAGGCCGGTTGCCGGGTCTATCTGGATGATTTTATTATCACACTCAGGGAACCGTTACACTAGTCAGGAGCGTATAGATGCAATAATCAGCATTATCCAGGACATTCGGTTTTCCCACCTGTTCTGTATCCACCTGTCAATGTTTATACATATCCTTGACACGGGATTGAACACCCATTGCGGTTTAAGGATCACCTGAGCGAAAGGAACTGAAAAATACCCGAAGTAATACAACTTATCCGTCCTGAAACCGGCCCCGTTGAATATTCTTGCCAATTCGGATTTGAGAAAGAAGACCTGGTCCTCCGAGTAATTCTTGTCAACGAGTTTTCTGATCCTCCTCATCAGCTGAATGGCAGGATTTCCACGTTGCGGTTCAATGAAGGCAAAGACAGTTTCGTCATTACACTGTCCCCTCAACCATTTTAAAGTACCTTCCAGATCCGTTATATGGTGGAGGATACCGTTGCCCATTATCAGATCAAATCCGCTGTATTCTCCAAAATCCTTTATGTTGGTTGACAGGAAACGGGCCTTCTTTGTACCGTAGCTTCCGGTTGCTATCTCGATCAGTTTTGCGGAATGATCGATCCCCGTATACATGTCGTAATATTTTTCAAGGTACAAAGCAGTGGCACCGTTGCCGCAACCAATATCCAGGATGTTTTTAAATTTCGATTTTCCATGCGCCTTTGCAATAAACTCCATTAATGTTTCGGCCTGGAAACGCCTGGCATTTGAGGAAGGGGGATAGGTATCTTTCGAAGCATACTGCTGCCCGATTCTGTTAAAAAGATCCTTATCCCTGGTTTCTATTTCCGACATTTGAATTTCCTGAGATGTGGCAAAGATAACGCTTAGTTCCGAGAATGCTTAATGATCAGATCGGCCATCAATCCCAGCGAGAAGAATATAAGCGTCACGACGGGGAAAAAGATTGATCCCTGGGTAAGATCTTTTAAATAAAACAGGTCACGGACCAGGAAGTATACAGAAATAAGCCCAAAAATCAGTATTACAGGCTTGAAGAATTTGAAAGGATTGAAATACAGTGCGATTTTCAGTAGTAATTTGAAAAATCCGACAGTGTCCTTAATGGGTTTAATCTTCGACCTTCCACCCCTCTTGAAATAGTCTATAGGAATGAATTCCACCTCATATCCCCTGCTGAGCATTCCACAGGTCAGTGTGGTAGTAAAAGAAAAGCCATCCGGGTACAGATAGAAAAACTCCATGGCCCGGTCCCGCTTAAAGATCCTCAACCCCGAATTTATATCCGGGATCCTGGAATTCGTAATATAACTGGCCAGCCTTATGATGAAAAATTTTGGGATTTTCTTAAGAAACGAATAGGAAGAATTGGCACCTGTTCTTGAACCTACCAGCATTTCAAGGTTGTGCTGCCTGTAATGTGCAAATAATTCAGGGATCTTATCATTAGGATAGGTTTCATCGGCATCAGTAATACAAATATTTTCATACTTTGCATGGCGTAAGCCAGTCTTGAGAGAAGCCCCGTATCCCTTATTCTTTCTATGGCTGATCAACTGTATATCCGGGATTTCCTTCAATATATCTTCTGAACCATCATTGGAACCATCATTTATTGCAATTATCTCGAAGTCAGTGCCGGTATCCGGCAGACATGCCCTGATAAGATCAATGGTCTTACCGACAGAACCTGACTCATTGTAGATTGGTATTATTATACTCAATCCTGTTTCCATCTGAAAGTATCAATATTGATTAAATATAGCGGTTTTTTTTCTCCAGTACATACATGCTGAAAAGGAATTTTACAACTGAAAAGATGATTACATTCGCCAACTGTACAAGAAGGTAATAGAATCCGAATGCCTCGACGAAGAAGGAATAGACCAGAAGGTCCATCAATCTCACCACACCTATCCCTCCCAGGAAAACAAAATACTGCTTAAGGATGGGATCAGCCCTGGATGTTCGGAATACAAATCTTCTAAGAATGAAAAAATTAATGGTAACCTGGATCAGAAGAACCAGGATATATGCCAGGGGTTTATACAATGATGCGTATTCAACCAGTATGTAATTCAGCGGAATAGCGAAGAGAAAGGCAGGAAGTCCTGACAGCAGGAACTTAATAAATTGTATGAGGGTCTTTATTAATGTACCCCTGTTATCAGAAAGTGGTATTTGCTGCAATCTGTATCTCAACTGGTTTCTCATATTCCAATTGCCTTCCGTGTTTAAAGAATATTGGCATGCAAATTTGCAAATAATATTCTTTCTTTGGTAATCTGCCCTGATTTAGTAGATTTGAAAACACGTTGAGTTCATGAAAACGATCCTTGCAAATCTTGCCCTGTTTGCCGCTGCATGCCTGGTCATTTTAATCCCATCCATACTGAATGGATATCCCATACTATTCAGTGATACAGGAACTTATATCCTTTCCGGGATGGAAGCAATGGTCCCGATTGACAGGCCTGTTTTTTACGGGTATTTCATCCGGCTGACATCCTTCTGGATAAGCCTCTGGTACGTGGTGATCTTCCAGGCAGTTTTTATCATACTTTTCATCGCCATGATATTCAGGTATGTTTTCGAAAGCAGGTATGTTTTGCTGAACACCTTTGCTGTAGTTGCTATACTCAGCGGCACAAGTTCCCTGGCCTATTTCACTAACCATATCGTCCCCGATATATTTGCCTCAATGGTTATCATCGGGGTTGTTTTAATCGTAGCCACTCCCAGGCTACCCATCTGGCTAACAGTTTCCCTGCTGCTCATTCTATCCGTATTTAATCTTGTTCATTTATCCAACCTGCTTATTACGACAAGCCTGACCGTTGTGGCAATTGCAGGGGGTATTCTTTTCTTCAGGAAGCAATGGTTCAAGCAACGAGCCAGAGCTATCCTCTACCTGTGCGTCCTGACAATCTCGTCATGGATCCTCCTGCCTGCGGTAAATCATATGCTGGGAGCCGGATTTGCTTCGAGCAGGGTGAAAAATATATTCATGATGGGCAGCCTCATTGAAAACGGCTTAATGAAACTATACCTCGAGGAATCCTGCGCGGAAAAAGGGTACGACCTGTGCAATTACCTTGATTCCCTGCCGGAATACACCCATCTTTTTCTCTGGGATAATCGCAGTCCGCTGTATGCAGGTGGTTGTCTGGAAAAAGACTGGCTGGACTGCTGGCTTGAGAAGGATCCTGAATACGGCATTATCATTAAGGATATGTTCTCGCAAAGGAAATATTTCATTCGGTTTGCCGGATTCGGTATCAAAACAAGCCTCCAACAGCTTGTTTCCTATAAGATCCAGCCCAGGAGGCCGGAAGGAGAGGGATCACCAGTACGCTGGCCCATGGAAAAGCATTTTAAACGGGATTACCAGCGCTATATTTCTGCAAAACAACAACAGCAGGAACTCAGCTGGCCTGTCCTTTCAGTTACGCAGAGAATTATAGTCCCCATTGCACTGGCTTTTCTTTTACCCTTCCTGCTCATGCCGTCTCTCAGGAATAAGATACCCGTTAACGTAAGGATATTCACGCTTGGCATCCTCCTCGCTCTTGTAGGCAATGCATTCATCTGTGCGGTCTTTTCGCATTACAACCCCAGGTACCAGTCCAGGGTTATCTGGATCATCCCCATGCTGGCCCTGAGTTACCTGATTCATTTTACAGCTGTCTTTCGCGGGAAGCTCCTGACACGCAGAACCCATTCCCCTTCCGGGGATTTGAATACCTAACGGGTATTTAAATCCAGAATTGAGCATAAATGCAATCATAAAGGTAGAATTATGCTATTTTTACATGAAATCCGGCACCCAGGCTGCCAGTAAGCTGTCCGCACCATGAACAAAGTTCCGGCTTCTGTTATAATCCCCGTTTACAATGAAAAGGATGCGATAAGCATATCCCTCGACAGGATAAGGGAGCTCGAACTGCATGAAAAATATGAGTTCCTGTATATCGATGACGGATCGGATGACGGCACCTCCGATATCATCCGGAAATACCCGGTGAAGGTCATACGTCACTCGGCAAATAAAGGCTACGGGGCAGCACTGAAAACGGGCATCCGGCAAGCAGAAGGGGAGAAAATCATCATCATGGACGGGGACGGCCAACACGATCCCGCATACATTGAGAAGATCGACAAGCTGCTGGATGAATACGATATGGTGATCGGTGAACGTACAGCCGGTTCACACCAGGTAAAAAGGAGGAAGGCGGGGAAAAAGATCATCCGCAAGGCAGGCGAGTTCCTGGTGGAACAAAAACTTCCGGACTATAACTCTGGCTACCGTGGATTCCATACAGACCATATCCGGTCAATGCTTCATATCATGCCAAATGGCTTCTCTTTCTCAACCACCTCCACTCTTGCATACCTTAAGGAAGGATACAACATCAACACCATCCCTGTTGAAGTAAGCGAAAGAATAGGCCGGGACAGTAACGTCCGGCCTGTTAAGGACGGGACAAAAACCATCATGCTGCTGTTCCGAATCATTATGCTGTTCAATCCTCTAAAAATATTCCTTCCTGCAAGCATCGGCATCTTCCTGGTGGGTTTCGGCTTCGGGATCTACGGGTACATCATGTTTGAGAGGTTCTCGAACGGGGCGCTGGTAATGACCGTGCTGGGGATGTTCCTGTTCTTCATCGGCCTGCTGGCCGACCAGATAGCCATAATGAACCGCAAGAAAAACTGAGCCGGTAATGAAAGTGAACACCTGGAGCGACAAAGAGGTTGAAGCGCATTGGGATAGTGTGGCCGGAATTTATATCAGGGAGAACGAAAAGCTCAAATATGCCCATGAGCAGCGCTTCAGGGAAACAATCAGGTACCTGGATCTGCCGGGGGTAAAGAAAATATTGAATGTGACAAGCAGGGATTGCCAGGCAGAGGATTTTATCCGCGAAGTGTCCGGGGTTGTCCAGATTATCCATGCGGAGATCAGCGGCGAACTGATGAAAGTGGCAGCAGAGCGAAGGCCGGAAGCCAGGCAGGTAAAGCTTGAAACATACTCCCGGCTGCCCTTCGAAGATTCAGAATTCGACCGTGTCATAAGCCTGGAAACCCTTGAGCATGTCCCGGAACCCGCAGCTTTTCTGACGGAACTTTTCCGGGTTGCAAAACCGGGTGCAAAAATGGTACTCAGCTGTCCTCCCGCCACCAGCGAATTTCCCTACAGGGTTTTCACATGGCTTTTCGGGGGACACGGTGAAGGTCCCCACCGGTTTCCACCTTCACGGGAAGTTAAACAAAGACTTACAGAGGCTGGCTGGAAACTTATTCTTCACAGGGGTACGGTCCTGGTGCCGGTGGGCCCCCCCTGGTTCCAGAATGCAGGGGAAAGGATCATCCGGAATATGCAGAAAACATTTATTCGTGAACTCGGTATTCGGCAATTCTATGTCTGCGAAAAATAAAAATGAGCTGAAACGGATCATGCGTTCCGAGCTGTGCAACCGCTGCGGGACCTGCGTGGCTTTGTCGGAAGGTAAAATAGAATTCAGGGGAAGAGAAAAAAAATACCGGCCGGTGATGCTGGAGGAATTGACAGAAACCGAGGCGGAAAAAATACTTGCCGGATGCGCGGGAAAATCATTTTCCTTCCCGGATCACCGGGAACACTTCTACCCTGATCCGGCCCATTTCCACCTTTATATCGGTCCCTACGAAAGTATATCCATAGGCAATGCCACAGATCCTGAGGTCAGAAGCAATGCAGGCAGTGGAGGAATCCTGTCTGCCGTATTGATATACCTTCTTGAGAAAAATATGATCGACGGGGCTGTTGTTACCCGTATGTCATCGGATAAGCCCTGGCTAACGGAACCGTTTATCGCCAGGAACAGGGAAGATGTGCTTGAAGCGGCACAGAGTAAATACATCATTACCTCGGTCAATGAGATCCTTTCTGAAAGCAGGAAATTCGAGGGCAGCCTTGCTTTTACAGGATTACCCGGACAGGTGCAGAGCATCCGCAAACTCCAGAAAGCCGGGGATCCGGCAGTTTCCAACATCAAGTATATTTTCGGGCCCTTCTACGGGAATACCCTGTATTTCTCCTCTGTGAGGAGTTTCATTCGAAGCCACGGGGAGAGGGATTACAGGCGGATCCAGAAACTCTGGTTCCGTCACGGGGAATGGCCAGGCAATATGCGTGTGGAAATGCAAAACGGAAGGTCCTTCGAATTAAAGAAATTCCACGCGAATTACCTTATCCCCTTTCATATTCTTAAAAACAGCCTTTTCTGTACCGACCTTACCAATGAATTCACAGATATTTCCGGCGGAGATGCCTGGTCGCCTGAATACGAGCAGAGGGGACAGGGATTTTCCATGGTTATTTCACGCAGCAAAGCCGGAACGGAGATACTTGACGGAATGCAGCAGGAAGGATGGCTTGAACTCAGTCCCTGCGGCGAGGAAGAATCCATAAGGATGCATTCTCACGGATATGATTTAAAAAAAAGGGGAAGCTTCATCCGTATCCGATTCAGAAGGATGTTCTTCAGGCAGGTTCCCGATTACGGATACCGACTCTCAGGTTTTCCCCTTTCCAGGTACCTTATGGAAATGATCATTAGCGGCCTGTTCCTCATACTTGGCACAGGGCCAGCCAGGTGGGCTATCGGTTTATTCCGCCCGTCATTTGTAGGAAAATTCTTTGAGAAAGCCCGTGTATCCTGGAAACGTTCAACACATTCGATTAAAAGGAAAAACCTGTGACAGGAATGAGGATCACAAACCGGATGCACCACATATCTCCAGAAAAACCCGGACATCCCCTATGAAAAACAGGTTAATAAGGAGAATATTGATGATCCTGATGCACAGCCTGGGATTCGTCCTGCTGTACTTCGTGGTACGGAAGCTGGATTTCGGCCTGATGAGGGAGAACCTCAGCCTTTTCCGTACCTGGAAAATTTTCGCGGGACTGGCCATACTCCTGCTGGTTTACCTGATCAAGACCTACCGGTGGCTTACCATTAACGAGGTGTTCGGAATTAAATCCCGGTATGGAGTCCTCCTGCTTTATTTCCTATTCTCAGGGCTTCTCAGTTCCATCACCCCGGGAAGGCTTGGTGAATTTTCACGGATTTGGTTCCTGCAGAAAGGATACAAATCCGGAATCATGGTCTCTACATCCTCCGTTCTCCTGGACCGCATCTGGGATGTTCTTACACTCAGCATGGTCGCGGGAATCTGCCTGATCCTGTACATCAGCCGGTTTACAATAGAATGGTACACCCTGGTCCTGACAGCCCTGATTTTCCTTTTCTCCCTGACAACCATCAT
>CBFDEE010000103.1:0-8182 GCA_965603745.1 uncultured Bacteroides sp.
TTCATGCAGAACTCCCATGGACTCCGCAGGCTGGGCTCGGCAGCCACAGACCTCTCCTATGTCGCATGCGGTTGGTTGGAGGCTTTTTTTGCATACGGACTGAATCCATGGGACGTGGCTGCAGGGACCTTCATTATTCAGCAAGCCGGAGGTAAGGCATGTGATTTCTACGGTCAGGATAACTGGCTGTTCGATGGAACCATCATTGCAGCCAACGCTAAAGTCTACGAAGAATTCAGAAATGTAATCCACAGGATCTTTGTGGAACTCCAGAAGATATGAACCGGTATGCCATGCCGCCTGGCTGCATGTCCACCGTTTACTATTCCCGGGATTTTGCCCGATTGCTGTAAAATCCTTAACTTCAATATAAATTAAATCTTTTCACTAACCCGATGTCTGCTATAGTATACTATTTTTTCCTGCCTCTGCTCCTTCTGATCTCACTTTTGCCGTTCCGGGCACTTCATATATTATCGGATCTGCTCTTCCCCGTTATATATTACCTTGTTGCTTACCGCAAAAAGGTGGTCCTGGCAAATCTCAGGAACTCCTTCCCGGAGAAAACGGAGCAGGAGATCCTTACGATTGCCAGGAAGTTTTACAGGCATTTCACAGATGTGATCTTTGAAGTGATTAAAATGAGGACCATTTCACCGGCTGCCCTGCGCCGGAGGATCCGGTACAGCAATCCCGAACTGCTCCGGAAATATTATGACCGGAAAATCGGAGTTATGGGGATGTCTGCCCATTTCAATAACTGGGAATGGACCTCCGGATGCAGTGAATGGGGACCCCATCACCCGGTGGTTATATACAAACCCCTGCATAACAAGTATTTCGACCGGTTTATAAAGAAATGCAGGGAAAGGCACGGGGTGGAAATGATCACCATGCGTGATACCCTGCGAAAGGTGGTCAAAGACCAGCGGGACGGGAACCTTGTACTGTACGGCCTGATCAGTGACCAGTCCCCTGTCTGGGAAGAAGTACAATACTGGACAATCCTTCTCAACCAGCTTACCCCAGTACTGACCGGGGCGGAAAAGCTTGCGGTGAAAACCGGCCTCCCCGCGGTTTATTTTTCCATGCGAAAGATCAAAAGGAGCCATTATATCATCGACCTGATACCCCTGAGTGAGGACCATACGGATATCAAGGAGTTCGAAATCACCGAGCGGTTTATCCGGACCATGGAAGAGAAAATTCGTGAAAATCCTGAGTTCTGGCTGTGGACCCACCGCCGATGGAAACTTACTCCAAAAAAAATGGCTGAAATGGAAAACAGCTGATCCCGAATGAGATTTTTATAGTATTTTTGGGCCCATAATTTACCCGTTGGCAGAAGTCGCAGTAGTCATATTGAACTGGAACGGAGTTGATCTCCTTGGACAATTCCTCCCTCCCCTGATCCGCTATACAGATCCCGGACTGGCAGACATATGGGTTGCGGATAACGGATCGACCGATTCCTCCCTGGAGATGATCGGAAAGAATTTCTCTTCAGTGCAGGTGCTTGAGCTGGGAAAGAACCATGGTTTCGCCGAAGGTTACAACCGTGCACTTGAACAGATAGATGCAAAGTATTATGTATTACTGAATTCTGACGTTGAGGTAACCGAGAACTGGCTTCAACCCATGTACAGTGCAATGAGCGAAGATCCCGCACTTGGTGCCTGCGGTCCGAAGATCAGGTCCTGGCACAAACGTGAGGCATTTGAACATGCAGGAGCCGCAGGCGGCTTCCTGGATAAGTACGGATACCCGTTCTGCCGTGGCAGGATCTTCAATGTACTGGAGAATGACGAGGGACAATTCGATGATAACGCGGATCTTTTATGGGCCTCCGGGGCCTGCCTGATGATACGTTCGGATCTTTACAGGGAGGCCGGGGGACTGGATCCCTTCTTTTTTGCCCATATGGAGGAGATAGACCTCTGCTGGAGGATCAAAAGCATGGGGTATCGCATAAGATTCTGTTACAGGTCAACCGTGTTCCATGTCGGAGGCGCCACCCTGCCTAAAAACAACCACCGGAAAACCTACCTGAATTTCAGGAACAATATCATCCTTCTCTATAAAAACCTCCCGTACAACAGGCTTTTCAGGGTTATGGTACCACGATTCATCCTGGACGGCATATCCCTGGTCCAGTTCCTGGCCAGGTTCGAGTTCCGGAATTTCACGGCCGTTATAAGGGCGCATGCTTCATTGCTCAGACAGCTGTCAAGGGTCAGGCAGTTGAGAAGAAAAAACTTCGACATCTGCCAGCCGGCCATCCACCCCGAGATGTATAATAAAAGCATTGTCTATAATTTCTTTATAAAGGGAAGGAAGTACTTCCGGGAACTCGATTTCTGATGCCGGACAGCTTCCGGAATCAGATTGTTAATAAACCCTGTCTATCGTTGAAAAGTTCATCTGGCATTCCTGCATGCTGATGACTATCTTAGCTTTTTGATTTCAGTCGAAACAGTTCATTTTCCATTTTAATCCGAGATTATTTTATGCCGGACTGGAAAAACCGATCTATTTTAATCGCCGATGACGATGTGACGGTTCATACCCTCCTGGGGGAAATACTGAAACCCACCGGAATAAAGATCTTCTCGGCCTATGATGGCTCGGAGGCTTTTGCGGCCTGTATAGAACACCCGGATATACAGCTGATAATAATGGATATACGTATGCCGGAAATGAATGGTGTGGAATGCACGAGGTTGATCCGCAAGTACCGTTCGGATCTACCCGTAATTGCATATTCAGCACTGAACCAGCCTGAATACAGGCACCTGATGAAGAAGATGAACTGTGATGAGTTTCTGCTCAAACCGGTGCATCCGGATACCATCCTCAGCACCCTGTCAAAATATCTCGATCCCCAGCCTACCGTACCTTCCACGCCCGGGATCTTTTTGTCCTGAATTGATTCTGTTACTTTCTTTACAATGATATTCTGATATTGTATTTAAGATCTTAAAGCCGGTCCTTAATTCTTTCAAGTCCTATTCCCCTGGAAGCCTTGATAAGTACCAGCCTGTCCTTCAGGGGGTGTTCAAGGAAATGCCTGTCAAGTTCCTCTACCGACCTGAAAGCACGGATATTCCCGGGAAGTTTCAATCCTGAGAAAACCGGTCCCACGAGAAAAACCTCCCTTAAATCCATATCCAGTATGGTATCAAGTATTTCTTTATGGGGGACTTCCGGGTTTTCACCCAGTTCAAGCATATCTCCCAGCACCAGGACCTTGTCCGGGTGATCCTGTTCCCTGAAACTCGACAGGGCCGCCATCATGCTTGTAGGATTGGCATTATAGGCATCCAAGACCAGTATATTCCTGCCTGTATCGATCCGTTGAGAGCGGTTGTTTTCTGTGGACCAGCCACTCAGCGCAAGCCGGATATTGTCCGGCCGGATCCTGAAATGGAGTCCCACTGCAACCCCTGCCAGGATATTTTCAAGGTTATACCTGCCCGCCAGCCTCGTAGTGACTTCGATGTCACCGGCCTCCCCGAGATCCAGTTGAAAAGCCAGGTATGGGTCCGAGGAGATCACTTTCCCCGAACACACAGTCATTTCACCGTCGCCATAATAAGTGATCCCTGTCTCAATCCCGGCCAGCATACCCGCGAGTACGGGATCTCCCGCATTACAGAATATCAGTCCCCCGTTCCCCCCCAGGTACCTGTAAAGTTCCCCTTTTGCCTTCTTTACCCCTTCGATGCTCCCGAAACCTTCCAGGTGGGCCTGCCCAATATTGGTGATAAGGCCGTAATCCGGTGCCGCCAGTCCGCATAGCATGGCTATCTCGCCGGGGTGATTTGCTCCCATTTCCACTATCCCCAGGTCGGTCCCGGGTCTCATCGCAAGCAGGGTAAGGGGAACCCCGATGTGATTGTTAAGGTTCCCGCTGGTAGCTTTTACCTCGTACTGGGTGGAGAGGATATCGGAAATGAGTTCTTTGGTCGTGGTTTTACCGTTCGACCCGGTAATGGCAATAATGGGTATACTAAGTCTTTCCCTGTGGAATGCTGCCAGTTCCTGGAGGGCCCTGAGACTGTCTTCGACAAGTATGTATCTTTCATCACCTGCAACGGCCGGGTCATCCACTACCGCATACCTTGCACCGCTGTCCAGGGCCCCGGTAGCGAATTCATTCCCGTCAAACCGATCCCCCCTGAGAGCAAAAAATACAGAATCCCCCGTGATATGGCGGGAGTCCGTGACAATCCGGGGGAACTGCGAGTAAATCTGATATAGGCCGGCTGTATCCATGGATATGTAAATATAAAAAAAAACCTCCCCGGCAACGGGAAGGTTTCTTTCAATTTCTTCAGTTTATCTTACATGCCGGCCGGACTTCCGACGCGCGTCATAGCACAGCGGAATCCAAGGTCGCTCTTGGCGGCCTGTTCGTCGAGGAATCTACGGCCTCCGGGGCTGAGCCAATAGGCACGGTCTTTCCATGATCCGCCCTTATAAACCCTTGCACGACTGTTGATCAGGGATGTAATATCCTGTGCATACTGTGAATACATGGATCTGGAAGCATCCGAAGTGGAATCTGCTTCCTCATCCCTGAAATAAATGCTGGAGTTGAAGTCTCCGTCGTTGAAATCCCGGTAATCCGATTGCCGGTAATTCCGTGTATAATCCTTAACATCAGATGCGTCCAGTTCCCTTGTCTGCAGTTTTCCGTACCTGTCCTTGGGCAGAAGGGCACCGGTCTCATCCCTTGCGAGGGTCTCGAACACATTCCCCCTGAAGGGCCTGAAGTCACTGACATCCTGGTGCGACATCGGGCGGTAAACATCCTGGACCCACTCACTCACATTTCCTGCCATGCAGTAGAGACCGTAGTCGTTCGGCCAGAAGGAGTATACAGGGGCTGTAATGGCGGCATTATCATTCAGGTCTCCGGCCATTCCCATGTAATCACCCCTGCCGCGGACAAAATTCGCCCTCATTTCACCAGTGTGCGCCCTGGACTCATCCGGGTGCATACGCACCGTATGCCCGTTCCATGGGTAAATCCTTCTTTCCCACAGTCTTTCCTCATAGGTATTGCCAATCAGTCCCAGTGCGGCAAACTCCCATTCAGCTTCGGTTGGGAGCCTGTATTTCGGGAACAGGAGGCCGTCTTCCATCCTCACAGGCCTTCCTTCGCCACTCGGATCAGAACCGGCATCGCCACCGCCTTCTGAAGGATTGGTTGGTCGCAGGCTCGGCAGGTTTTCTCCTACAAGTCCAATGTACTGCCCAGCCAGGTAGGAATCCGTATTGAAATGTTCGGCACCCTGCTGTCCCGCAGGATCCATCAGGAGAATACCCTCGTCTATCAGTACTCTTTCATTCACCCTGTCCGTGCGCCAGAGTGCATAATCCCTCGCCTGTACATGGCTGACGCCTACAACGGGGTACTGGCTGTATGCAGGATGGCGAAGGTAGTACTCTACATAGGGTTCGTTATATCCCATCGGGTCTAACCATACAAGGGTATCCGGCAGGGCACGGCGGTGTACATCCCTCATATCGGAAAATACACGTTGTACCCAGTACAGATATTCAAGGTAATCAATGTTCCTGACTTCCGTTTCATCCATGTAAAATGAGGTAAGCGTGACTCTCCGGGGAACATTATTCCATTCGTACAAAATATCCTGTTCCGTCCGGCCCATGGTGAAGGAACCGCCCTCAATAAAAACGAGGCCGGGGCCAGTCTCCTGATCGTAAGCCGTCAAAACCTCAAATCCGCCCCAGTCCGGATCATTATAGGTCCAACCGGTCGTAGTGGACTCCTTGCCTGTCTGTGATATATCTTTACCACCGCAGGATGCCAGAAGCAATACAATGGTCAGCAGGAAAGGCAGAAATTTAACCTTATAAGTCATGGCTGTTACGTTTTAAGCTATTTCAGATTATTCAAATATAGTTTAAATTTTCAATGAAAACATATGCTCCATCCCAAAAATAACTAAATTTTGGGACTCTTTATTGTACGGAACCTTTCTCTTGGTCCTCCCTTATACTCAAGTTTCAGTAAAAAGGTTATCTCGTGCGATCCCATATTCTGCATATTTCTCCAGGGACCGGAAACATTGAAGTCGTGGGAGTATCCGATCCTGAAATAATCATGTTCATATCCGAGGTGCACAATGAATGCATTCATCAGGAAATCAATGTTGTGGCGGAACCATACCCCTGCATACAGGACTTTGTAGATCACATCCAGGCCATAGTTGATTTGCCGGAACCCGGCCTGGTGAAAATACACCAGGTTGGGATTCAGTTTCAGGGCCTCCCTGCCCAGGCGCCTCTCGTACAGCGGGAAGAAAGCCCCGCCGTGAACGGTGAGCTTCCGTTGCAGGGGCTGCCGGGAAGATCTTGACATCGAAAGGTCCGGTTTGGTGAGGTGATGCATGGATATCCCGGCATAGGCATTCCGGGTGAAAGCGGCAAAACCAATCGCAAAATCCGGGTATCCCTTGCTCAGGTTCCCGGTGGATTCCTGTGTCGGAACGGGGCTGTCATAAAGGCTGACCTGATCGGGCATGACGAGTTCGGATGTACGCAGGGAACGGTAGACATACGAGGCCTGGAAACCGGCATGCAGCGTCAGGCGGGAATTTACCGCCAGGAAATAGGCATACATTGCATCGGCACTTATCCGGTTCAGGGCGGGACCCTGGGCATCATTCATGATATTGATGCCCATTCCTCCCTGCAGGACCCTTACAGGCTGGTCGTACGAAGCATTGTAGGTTACCCAGGGAGATCCGAGTGCCGGCATCTGGTTCCTGTATGCAGCGGATATCCTTGGCTGATGGGCAGCTCCCGCATATGCAGGATTCAAACACAGCAGGCTGTTGAAAAATTGTGAAAAAAAAGGATCCTGGCCCTGCACCTGGAAGTGGAAGACAATGCACAATAAACCTATGATCTGCTTTCTTTTCAATTTTCCCTTATGATAAACCTCAAATTACCCCCTGGCCGCAATAATATACAGGGAAGATCGTTGTACTTTGAAACGTTTAAATTCTGCTAAAAATATGCTGATAATCTACCTTTTTAAATTATTGTTGTATTATTAGTCATATTTTCCTGATATGCTCTCACTGCGTTTAACCCGATTCACACCCCTGATCCTCCTGTTCTTTCTTCTGCCTGTAAACCTCACAGGCCAGCAGATGACCGGCACAAGGTACATTCACTGGACCCCCGTGCAGGGAATGCTCATAGGGGACCAGCAAACGGAAGTTTTCCATTTCCGGAATGCCAGTTACGAGCTAAATACTTTATTTCCAAATTATTATGAATTATTAAAAATAGAAAATAATTCTGAATATGATGTCCGTATCCAGAATCCTGTATTCCAGGAAGCTGATTATGAAGCCATTAGGAATATTAAAAACCTGGAGGATATTCCTTCGGACATCAGAGTTACCAGCCGGGTATCCATCCTGCGAAAGGAAAAACACCTGCAGGTAAGCTTTGTACCCCTGCGCCGGAATTCCCGTACAGGCCGTGTCGAGATGCTTACGCAATTCGAGCTTGTGCTCGTTCCCGCCGCGGGACAGATTAAAAGCAGTCCCGCTCTGGCCAGGGCATACTCGGACCACTCCGTACTGGCAAGCGGCAAATGGGTCAGGATCAAGCTGCAAACGGATGGTGTCTATTCCATGAGCTATGAACAGCTGAGGGAAATCGGGATTGATAATCCCGCCAATGTAAGGGTATACGGGAATGCAGGAGGCATGCTCCCCATGCAAAACGATGAGCCAAGGCATGACGACCTTGTCGAAAACGCCATTGTCAACGCAGGTGGGAGGATAATCTTTTACGGCCGGTCTCCCCATGTCTGGAAGTTTGATGAAACAAATGACTTTTTTTACCGGGTATTGCATGATTATTCGGATTGGACATATTATTACCTGACCTCGGACCTGGGTCCCGGAACCAGGGTACAGGATGCAGAGCCACCTGCTTCTCCGGCAAACTATTCCACGACTAGCTGCGATGTTTTGTGGCATAGGGAGATGGAAGACATTAACCTGATCAAATCGGGCAGGGAGTGGTACGGGGAACATTTTGACATTGTGACTGAGCAGTCTTTCCCCGTGCTCCTGGGTTCACTCATACCTGAAGAAGACATCAGGGTCAGGGTTTCGGTTGTCGGCCGGGC
>CBFDEE010000104.1:0-8121 GCA_965603745.1 uncultured Bacteroides sp.
CGACGGTTTTGTAGTCCTTGACGAAGAAAAAGAGGATGGAGATCACGAACCCCGGCACCGCCACCAGGCCAAACGCGTACCGCCAGCCCCAATTGGCGGCCACGATGCCGCCCACGGCAATTCCCAGGGCTGAAAGCAGGAGTCCCATGCGGGAGGAAAACCGCTGGTTGACACTCTGGTCAAGTTGATTCTGCATAAGCCTGGGGAGGAGGGTTTAATGATCCAGTATCTGGATCGGGTTGATAAATACGTCGCTCAGTGGATCCGGTATGCCTTCCTTTTCCCCGGCGAGGGGATTTATGCTCAGGACCGGGATCTCGGATCCGTTGATGATCTCCTGTGCCAGGGATCCGATGAAATATTCGGTAATGTTCATTTCCTGCTGGGTCATTACCATAATCAGGTCAGCCTGAAGTTCCCCGGCAAGGTCATTCAGACTTTTTACCGGTCCTTTATTACCGTGGGGAATGAGTTTCACTCCGCAACTGATATCCAGTTTCCCGAAAACGTTACGTATTTCATCAAGCCTCTGGATAAATTTAATCTCAATGCTTTTCCGGTCATCCGGGAGGATTGAAACAGCCGTAATCCTTGCATTCATCATCCTTGCCGCTGCAATTGCATTGGAAGCCTTAACGATGGATTGTTTGGTCAGGTCGAGGGGGAGGATGATATGGGAACAGCCCGGATTCTCCGGCTTTTCCCGGAGGGTTATCACCGGCACCTCGGCTTCTTTGATGATATGCATGGTGTTGGTCCCGGTGATATTCTTCTTCATATCGGAGGAGTCGGTTCTTCCCATGAAGATCAGGTCGGCTTTCGAAATGCGGGCAGCCTGGATGATCCTGTCGTATATTTTTCCCTGCTGAACACCGGTGGTAAAGGACAGTCCGGACGGGCTCACCGTTTTACCTGCCAGTTCATCGAGTTTATCAGAGGCTCCGCGGTGTATCATATCTCTCTGGTCTTTATTTATGACCAGCCGGTACAGATGGGATTCTTCTTCCAGGATATGTACCAGGTGGAGAGTGGCATTTAATTCCCGGCCGATCTTAACGGCATACTCCAGGGCAGATTCGGATTCGGGATGAAAATCAACAGGTACGAGAAAATTCAATTGAGCAGGCATTTTATTTATCTGGTTTGGTTTATTTTCGATAATGTATTCAGGTTCGCGCTTCCTTACCTGTTGTCGCCGGACCGGCCCCAGCCGGAGTGGGGATTGTCAACCTCAATCCTCGCCGGCATGGTTGCGAGTTCGAATCCGACGAGGAAGGAAAGATCGCATACTTTCTTCAGTTTCGGGAAATGGATACGGTCATAGTTATCCGTGACTTTGTGATAGTCGATATGGACTCCCGTGGAGTAGAACAGCACGGGGATATCATGCTTCGCAAAATTATAATGGTCACTCCGGTAATAGTACCGGTAAGGATGGCCCGGGTCATTAAGGCTGAGATCGGTATGCATTCCCAGTCCGGCACTTATCCGCTTATGTATCTCCATAAGCTGTGAACTCTGGAGTCCCCCGATCAGTCCGATGGAATCCATTCCCAGCACGCTGACCCTTTCCCCGTATATTGTCCCCTTATCGCTCTCGGTTCGCACCGCCCCGACCATATCGAGATTCAGGTTGACTATGGTCTTTTCAAGCGGGAGCAGGGGATATTCGGAATAGTATTCCGAACCGTAAAGACCTATTTCCTCACCTGAAACCCATAGGATCATAACAGATCTTTTCAGATCCTCTTTTACGGCCATAAAGGCCTCACTGATCTCCAGCAGGGCGGCCGTGCCAGATGCATTGTCGTCGGCGCCGTTGTACACCTCCCCGCTACCGGCCACACCCAGGTGGTCGAAATGTGCAGAATACACGATCACTTCCTCTTTCAGATCCGGGTCGCTTCCTTCGATTATTCCGACTACATTGGGAACCGCTTTTTCTTTCAGGCTGAATTCAACATGTATATCAACTCTTGTATCCGGAAGCTCAAATGAAACCGGCCTGAGGTTACGGTCGATGGAGTCCTGAAGTTCTGCCAGGGATTTTCCCAGCGGTCTCAGTATCTCTTCGGCCACCTCCCTGTGGATGAAAAACATTTTAGTGGCCACTTGGGGTATATGACTGTCCCCTCCGCTGCTTAACTCCTTCACGTACCTTGTATCGCTGAAGTAACGCGCCATTCCAGAGGAATACTCATTCAGGGAGCTGTAGCCCGACCTGGGATCCATCACGATAAGCACTGCCTTCGGCATTCTCATAACCACACCGGGCATTTTGTGCTGGAAGGACCGGTGGTTCTTCCAGTTCCTGTTGCCGAGCAGGCTTGTATCCCCCGATTCATCCAGGGGTCCCCGGTTCATGATCATCACGATCTTTCCAGCAAGATCAAGACCTTCAAAGTCATTATAATTGTCTTTGGCCGAGTAAATCCCGTAACCCGCAAAAACTGCCTCACCGCTCAGGTCCATGCTGCCGGAATCCGGGTTCATCAGATAAAACGGGTATTCCATCCTGGTTCCCGGACTGCCCTCCCGGTTTACAGTGATAAAAGAATTTCCGAAATCCGATTTCTTCATGACCAGGGTATACTCCTGGAAATAATCGGCGTTTTTATCCACAGCCTTCAGTCCGATTTTCCGGGCCTGCCCGGCCAGGTATTCGGCTGCCCTGTCAAGCCCCGGATCCCCGGTCTTGCGTCCTTCCATCTCATCAGATGCGAGAATGTAGAGATGCGACTCCAGGTCAGGGATATCGATGCATTCCAGTCCTTTTTCCTGGGCATATAATCCGGCAGTGATAAGAACACTGAATGCGAACGGGAGGTAACAGCGCGGGAAAGGCTTGTTCATGATGAAAGCGGATTGGATAATTCATCAATAAAAGTAATGGATTTTATTGAATGAACTACGCACGCAAGAAGACGATAAGCTCCGGGGATCCCTAGAACCAGTATCTGACCCCGATACCGCCGCCCATATCAAACTTGGTGTCGGGAATGAGGGCAAGTCCGGGTACGATCTCGATGAATACATCAAGGGGTGTCCCGTCAAATATATAATCGAGGCCGACGGGCACCCTGGCTCCGATTATAACATCGTTGCCGAATCCCAGCCTGGCACCCAGTCCGAAGTAAAGAGGCAACTGGCCCATCTCAACGGGGATCAGTTCAAAGACATGTCTCAGGTAATCGGCATGGATGTGAAACCATCCGTGGCTAATCGACCAGGCTACGCCTGCATCTATGGCGTCATGTGAACTGAGCCAGGACTTCGCACTTAATCCGGTGGGCTCGCCAACAATAATACCGGCTCCCAGGCCGGAATCCTGTGCCGGGATCCCGAGTGAGAATACAGCCAGGATTGCGATGAGGATATACTTATTCATTTGATCGGGTGCTTGGTATGTTATTGTGGGACTAAAATAAAAAAAAACTCGATGCCCGGGAAGGCACCGGATGAAAAGATTTGAGCCCGGCTTCTTAATTGCGACAGCCCCTACAGCCTTATCCCGCCGGTGATCCCGATCCATATTTTCACATTGGTCATGCCGGTATTGCCGTGGGTACGATTGTAGAAATCCCAGTTCGGACCGATCTCATGCCAGGCGAAATACCCGAGGTCCGGGTTGGTTTCGGCGACGGCGACATTTAATGTGGGACCAAAAAACATCTCTGCCTGCCCGCTGAGACGGTAAGAGAAGAGAACTCTGAACTGGTTCAGCAGGTTGAGGCGGTCAATGTGGAGCAGCCTGCCGGACCTCGAGTCTGCAATCCAGAGTTCCTGGTGGACCATCGCTTCGATATTAAGGGACATATTCTCACGGATATCCGCCTG
Source organism: uncultured Bacteroides sp. (assembly GCA_965603745.1). Lineage (GTDB taxonomy): Bacteria > Bacteroidota > Bacteroidia > Bacteroidales > SM23-62 > SM23-62. The sequence goes on from CBFDEE010000104.1 coordinate 3,838, forward strand.
TCCCCCCATGCCAAACCCGAAAAGCCAGCGGTTTCCGGGACCGGCAGGCTTGCCTATACTGTAGATGTTGTGGAAATGGCGTACGCCCATACGGTAGGAAAAGTTGAAATACTGGGTCTCGCTGACCGAAAAATCAAAATGCCGGTAACCGTTCTTTTTAACGACATTGATAAAACCTATCGGAACTCCGTCTATGGAATCGCATACATTGATGAATCCCGCCATCTGCAGTCCCCTTACATTCCCGGCAACATTTATAAATCCCGCCATCTGTGCCCCGTCAATTTCACGGGCATTGTTACAGAACCCGCTGAGCTGTGCGTTGAGGAGTCCCCCGCTGACGTTTACAAACCCGGCAAGCTGCGCCCCCCGCTCATATTTCCCTGCGACATTGAAAAATCCCGCGATCTGTGCACCCCTGGTATTCCCTTCGGCGATATTTCCGAATCCCGCTCCCTGGAATCCTTTTACATCACCCCCGGCAACATTGATAAACCCGGCGCCCTGGAACCCGTTTGCACCAGATCCGCTCAGGTTGAAGAAGCCTGCCAGTTGGCCCCCCTGAACGGAATCCCCGCAGATATTGAAGAATCCGGCCCCCTGGAACTTCTCCATTGATCCGCCGTTGATATTGAAAAACCCGGCCAGCTGCGCGCCATCCACCGATCCTCCGACTACGTTCCCGAATCCCGCTCCCTGGAATCCCCTGACATAATAATTCACGCTGTTGACGAAACCTCCCAGCTCGGCACCATCCACGGCACCTGCATTTCCAATAAAAAGATTCAGTGAGAATTTATTTACGGTTCTGGAATTATGCACCCAGTTGGTGCTCAGGGGGGGAAACATAAAGGTAAACTGGAAATCACTTTCTCCAAGCTCCGGTATCTCCTTTTCCTGTGCCCTGGCGGCTGAGATCAGCACAATTAAGATAATACTGATGGATATGGCGGTTTTTTTCATGATTTTTAGCTGGATTGACGGGATTCTGTTACTAAAGACATACAAAAATCCGAAGAGTTGTATGATGCCGGGATCTTATTGATCGATCATGTTCTGAACGTCCTCCTTGCCGACCCCGATGGGGATGCCAACCTGCACATGAAATCCCCTGTTGTATTCGGCCGGCTGCGCCCACACCGCTCCTCAGGAACTGAAGGAGCTGCCGGTAATTCGCATCTGCGGGATAGTATTCCACGAGTTTTTCGGCGTAGGCGAGGGACTCCCCCCGGTTTCCCAGTTCATGGTGAAAGGTGCATAGCGAGTATAGCAGGTCCCTATCAAAGGGATTCTCCCCGAGGGATTTCTCCAGGTGGTCCACAGCTTCCTGCTTTCTTCCAGCCGAATGCAATCCGATTCCGTAAACATATGCGTATCGGGCATTCCCGGGCTCCATCAGGGATGCCTGTTCAAGATACTGTATGGCTTCATCCTGTGCCTTGCGCCGGATAAGGTTCAGTCCCAGTGCATGATTCACGGCAGCCATAGGAGGGCCTCTTTCGATGGCATCCCTGAGGATCCGTTCGCCTTCCTCATCCCGGTCAGTAACACGGTACAGATCTGCCAGGTTCACGTAAGCCGTCGTCATGGCAGGTTCGATTTCGATCGCTTTTTTGTAATAGAATTCTGCGCCCGGGTAATCCCCGCGGTTGAGGGCCAGGATCCCCAGGTTCATCTGGGCGGAGGGATGGTCCGCATTGATCATCTGGGTCTGTATGTATTCTTCGAGCACTTCCCTGCGCCTCCGGATACCGTTTTTACCAAGGTACTGTTCCGGAACACGTGCGAGCTGAAAGGCAGCCATGACGCGGACCAGCCTGACCGGGTCGTCAAGCCTGGGAAGGGCCAGTTCCGGAAGGATATTTTCACCGGCTATGCCAAGGGCGGATACGGCGGTATGCCGGATCAGCGGGTCCGGATCGGACAGGCTCTTCTGCAGGGTCCGGATAACCAGCGGATCGCGGTAATTCTGCATCAGTGATATGGCGGTGGCCTTTACCATCGGGGGCGATTCAGGATCCTTAGAAAGTTGCACAAGCCCCTGCAGTGCTTCCGGGTAAGCCCGGCGGCCGGCCCAGAATATCTCTCCGTAATGGGTCCCGTTCCGGTCAGGGTCACCGTACCAGCTGCGGCACCATTCAGCCGCCCATCTGTTGCTTTTGCCGGAATGGCATTTCGTACATGCATTGGGGGATTTCAGCTTATCGGAAAGGTCCGGGCGGGGGATGCGCATGCTGTGGTCGCGTCGCGGATCCACCACCATATAGGTTCTCTCGGGCATGTGGCATTCCAGGCAGCTCGATCCTTCCTGCTCCGGATCGTGAAAATGATGCTCCCGGCTGCCGTATTTTTCGGCAAGGTGGCAGCGGTAGCAAAGGGCGTTGCTGTGTACGAAGACTTTCCCGCTGTGCGGTTCGTGGCAGTCCTGGCAAACCACCCCTTTATGGAACATCTTGCTCTGGAGGAAAGAGGCATACACGTATACTTCATCCAGAATCTGACCGTCTGCGTAATAGAGTCCCTCTTCAAGAAGGGAAGGCGAATGCGCATCCAGAAAGGATTTCCCGTGGATGTAATCTTCACTGATGATTCCCCGCCGGGCATGGCAGCGGGCACACATTTCAACCAGGCTGCGGTTTTGGCGGGGGACCGATCTTTCGGCTGTGCCGGTTTCCATGTTGAATACCCATGAAGCATTGTCGGCATCTTTTAACCGTATGGCCAGTCCCATATCGGCAAATGCTTCGGGATTGCCGCCCTGTTCAACCACCCGGGCCCATTCCAGGTGCCTGGAGCCAGGGCCGTGGCAGGCTTCGCAGGACACATCGATCTCGTTCCAGCTGGTATGGTAGGTCCTTGTATCGGCATTAAAATTTTTCCGGACATTGGTTGAATGGCATTCGGAACACATGTAGTTCCAGTTCTGCGTAACATGCGTCCAGTATAACAGATCATCGGGGGGTATCCTCTCCCGGTCGTATATGTGAAACCATCGCTGTCCGCCTTCCCCGGGTTGCCTTGTATCCCAGCAGTAAGGAAGCATCTGGTATGCTCCGCGCGGGAATTCGATCAGGTACTGCTGAAGAGGCCGTATTCCGAATACGTATTTAACGCTGAATTCCCTGAATTCACCCCCCTGGCCTTCAGTATGGACCATGAAATGTCCGTCCCGCCTGAAAAACCGCGTTTCAACGCCCAGGTGATCGATCGTCACATCATTGAAATCACCAAGCACGGTTTCATCCGTGGCCGTATCCATGGCAAGATCATGGTCCGAGCCCAGGTACAGGTCATATTCTCGCTCATGGCATTCCCTGCAGGATTCCCTCCCGATGTATCCGGATCCGCTTTCCCCGGCCTGTGAGCCGGAATAGCCCTTTTCCTCCTGCTTCCTGCAGGTTGTAAACACCCCTGCCAGTAACAGGAATAACAGCGCAACTGTTAACAGGACCGTGGTTTTCCGTACTCTCATCATGTGAAGGGCTCTGAACTCAAAGTTATTTTAAAACTTAAATAATTATGGTCATATCACCCTGTTTTAGTTAATTAAGAAAGAAACTTAATAAATTTACCTTATTATACCCCAAACCCTGTGAAGGATTACAACAAAAAGGGGCACAGCCGGAGGGATTTTCTGAAGAACCTGGCCGTCTGGGCAGCCGCATCAGCCGGCATACTGGCATCTCTCAGCCTGCTGAGACAGTTTTTCCCGAGACTGGCCTTGCAAAAAAGAAGGCTCAGGGTAGGGCATAAGAACGACTTCCCGCTTAATACCTTCACTTACCTGGCCGACAGGCAATTGTTTGTGTACAGGGATCATGAAGGGATCCGTGCAATATCGGCTGTCTGTACCCATCTGGGCTGTATTATTGAAAGGAGCGATCAAGGTTTCCAGTGTCCCTGCCACGGTTCCTGTTATAATGAGGACGGCAGAGTGCTTTCTGGCGCTGCAACGAGCGACCTGCCATGGTATTCCCTGCAGAAGGATGTTGATGGGCAGATCTTAGTGGACAAGGGCAGGCTGGTGGATCCCGGACAAAAACTATACCTGTAAATGGCTGAGACACTCACCGGAAATATCAGGCGGAATTTCTTTCTTCATATCCATGCTTCCAGGGTTCATCCACACTCTCTAAAGACTACCTATACATTTGGACTGGGAATAATCCTGGGCTTCCTGTTTGCTATCATGATCCTTACCGGGATCATCTTGTTGATGAATTATACTCCCTCTGTTGAAGCTGCCTATAACTCGGTGAAGGATATCATGTTCATTGTGCCGGG
>CBFDEE010000105.1:0-8055 GCA_965603745.1 uncultured Bacteroides sp.
AGCCGTTGGTGAAGGCTACCCTGCGGCCTGCCTTTCTCTCATTTTCAAGGAGCCTCCCCAGGTTTTCCCTGTCAAGGATCTTGGACTTAATTTTGTCGATTGATTTCATTCCGGGAATTTGTTTCTGGATTGTTTTCAATTGATTTCATTCCGGGATTGTTTCCGTTCCGATTTCCCTTTTGCGGGATTTACGCTGGAAGGAAAAGAGGATCATAAAAGAGATGGCTCCGAGGAGGATCAGCATGATCATCTGTGCACCGTGGGTGATGGTGGCATAGGTGAGTCCCACTTCCCTGGGAATAGCATACAGGGTCAGCCCGAGTGCAACGACATAATGGTAGGCGCCTATCCCTCCCTGGGCTGGGACAATAAATCCGAAGGAACCGACAATGAGCAGGAATAGTCCGTCAATGGGTTTCAACACGGAGGTTTCAGCAAGGGAAAACACGGCTGCGTAAGTCATTGCCCAGTAACAGAACCAGATCAGTATTGAATGCAGGATGAAGCCCCATCGCTTTTTAAGCTGGTAAATGGTTTTCAGTCCATCGATAATGCCTTTAATAAATGACTTGATCTTCTGGATAAAATTAACTCCCGCAAACCTCTTGCGAAACACGTAGTAGAAGGCAATGAGCAGCAGGGGGATTCCGGCCAGGAGGGCAAGCAGGATCCAGGCTCCTCCGACGGACTGGTTCAGTTTTCCGAGCAGGGGATTAAACATGTTCTCATTGAGCCAGGTACCGAAGAAATCAAAGCGGAAAATGATCAGCAGGAATAAAAGGACGAATACCATGATGAGATCAATCACACGTTCCACAATTACCGTCCCGAAGAGTTTATCCACAGGGATTTTTTCGGCCCGGGAAAGGGAAACACAGCGAGTCAGCTCGCCAAGCCGCGGAAAAGCGAAATTAGCCAGGTAACCTGTATTCAGGGAATAAAAGCTGTTCATGAAAGAAGATTTGTAATTCATTGCTTCGATCAGCAGGTTCCAGCGGTATGCCCGGGTAAACAGGGAGAGGAATCCGAACAGAAGATACAGCAGGATGTATCCGTACCTGGCGCTTATAAAACTCTGCCATAGTACTTCAAAGTCGACACCTTTAAACGCAAAGTATAACAGGATCCCTGCGATGGACAGGAACAACATGAACCGCAGGGTTTTGAAAATCTTCTTTTTCAAATAAGGCTTAATTGACGGGTTTGTTGGTGGCCGTATCCGGGAAAATGATGGTTGGTTTGAAGGATTTAGCTTCTTCAAAATCCATTGATGCATATGAGATGACAATGATTACATCACCGACTGCAACCTTGCGTGCAGCGGGTCCGTTCATACATATTTCACCGGATCCCCGTTCCCCTGTAATAACGTATGTTTCAAGTCTTTCACCATTATTGATATTAACGATCTGGACCTTTTCGCCGGCAATGATATTCGACGCATCCATCAGGTCTTCATCAATGGTGATGCTTCCGACGTAATGGAGATTTGCCTCCGTTACGGTGCACATATGGATCTTGGATTTGACGATTTCGATATTCATAGTGGTGCAAAGTTATAAAGAAAAATCCATATTATCTATCAGGCGGACATTGCCAATTCTGACTGCAATACAGCCTCTTATTCCCCCGGTTTTTTTCCATTTGCGGACAGGTTTCAGGGTGTGTTCCTCAACGATCTCAAAATACTCAACCTTCAGCCGGGGATCATGCTGCACGAACTGTATCGTCTGTTCAACCAGTGCCCGGACAGGAAATTTTCCAACTTCTTTTTTTGCATTAAGCAATGCCTCCGGTATCCTTGCGGCGGAAATTCTGTCATCGATCGAAAGCAGCCTGTTCCTGGAACTCATGGCCAGCCCATCCTCTTCACGTATGATGGAACAGCCCGTAATCCTGACCGGAAATCCCAGATCTGCCGCCATTTTCCTGATAATGGCAAGCTGCTGGAAATCCTTTTCCCCGAAATAAGCAGTGCCGGGACCGATGATCTCAAAAAGTCTGCTTACCACCTGTGCCACTCCGTTAAAGTGACCGGGACGGTGTTTTCCCTCCATTATGCTATCGAGTCCCTCAAAATTAAAAATCCGGGTATCCGGTTCAGGATAGATCTCACTTACTTCAGGGACGAATACAAGGTCAACCGGGTATTGTTCAAGAATGTTCAGATCCTCCTCAAGGTTCCGTGGATAGGATTGAAAGTCCTGTTTTTCATTGAACTGGGTTGGATTGATAAAAATACTGACAACGGTAGCGTCATTTTCTTCAATGGATCTGGTTACCAGGGAGATATGGCCTTCGTGAAGGGCTCCCATCGTTGGAACGAATCCAAGCGAAGGAAGCCGGGTTTTTATGTCATTTATCAGGGACCGGGTCTCGGAAATGGTTCTGGCAAGTCTCAATGCTTCGTTCTTTCCTGCAAATATATGTAGAATACCTCAGAGACGTGCTTCTGTTAATAAGCTGTTTATAAGTGCCGGAAGTAAAGAATTTTTAGTAATTTTGCATGGCATTTTTCGAAAGAGCTATGAAGCAGGCCAAAGTTTTATTTATCTCCCAGGAAATCACTCCATACCTTCCCGAATCCGAAATGTCGATGATCGGACGTTATCTTCCCCAGGGGATACAGGAGAAAGGCCGTGAAATTCGCACATTTATGCCCAAATACGGTTCAATCAACGAGCGAAGAAACCAGTTACATGAAGTAATCAGGCTTTCCGGGATGAATCTTATCATTGATGATACCGATCATCCACTGATCATAAAGGTGGCTTCAATCCAGTCGGCAAGGATGCAGGTATATTTCATCGACAACGAAGACTACTTTCATCGTAAGTATGTCTTAAAGGACGACAAAGATGAGTTTTTTGAAGACAATGATGAACGTGCTATATTTTTCGCAAGGGGAGTGCTTGAAACTGTACGTAAACTTCGCTGGTCCCCTGATATAGTACACTGTCACGGGTGGATAACCTCGCTGATCCCCCTGTATCTGAAGCGGACCTTTATGGATGATCCGCTTTACAATAACTCAAAGATCATCTATTCTGTTTATAATGATGCATTTGACAAGCCCCTGCGAAAGGATTTCCGCAAAAAGCTCCTGATGGATGGAATTCAGGATGAAGACCTGGAAATTCTTGACCAGCCCAGTTTCGAAAACCTGACCAGGCTGGCACTGGATATGTCGGATGCAACTATCATTGGAAGTTCTGAGATAAACAAATCTGTTCAGAAATATATCAAATCCATTAAGAAGCCCGTTCTTGATTACAAATCCGAGGATGAATATATAGATGCCTATTCGGATTTCTATGATGAAATATTAATGAACAAGATTGATGAGGACTGAGAGACGATTCCCCTGGAATTTATTTGGATCATTACTGTTAATCGCCATACTTGGCGCCTGCGAGAATAAACCGGATTTTATCGGTGGCGATCTGCTTCCGAGCGGTGACAGCTTCAGTGTTTATTTTGATTCCACGGAAGTCATATATGGTCATGCCATACCGGCCGACTCCATCGCTTCCGGGTACAAGGACGTTTACCTGGTCGGAAGCATAACTGATCCCTTTTTAGGTAGGTCCAGGTCCGATGTCATTACTACTATTTCCCCGTCGATAAACAGCAGGGGATTTGGAGAAGGTGCTCGTGCTGATTCGGTTATCCTGTACCTTGTCCTCGAGAATCGTATAGGAGAGGGAAACCTGCCCCTGCGTCTTCAGCTTTACGAGTTGACAGAGCAAATGCATTTTGATTCAACCTACTATTCCAATATGGATATGACGGGTAAATACAGGGATACGGAACTTGGTTCGGTTTCCGTATCAGGTGGGGATACCATAGTGCAGATATTTATTACAGAGAGTGATTTTATAAACAGGTTCCTGAATGCAGAAGATACCGTGCTCAAATCAGCAGATAACCTTCAGGAATTTATGAACGGATTCTATCTGAAAACAAACGATGCCATTGATGAAGGTAGTATGGTTCAGATTAATTTCGAAGAGACCCAGAATTATCTGTATTTCTATTACAGGAATGATACTGCAACGGAACAGAAACAATATTATTCACTGGAGAGTAAGGACAACGGACGTGTCAATATGTTCCATCATGATCCCGCCGGATATCCCGTTGAAGAATATCTGCAGAACGGATCCGATAACGATTCCCTTTTGTTTGTACAAAGTATGGCCGGGATCAGTTCAATAATCCGTTTCCCGGGATTAACCAAATGGGCGGATTCAATGAATATAGCCATAAATGAAGCCAGGCTTATCCTCCCCCTTGCTGATACAAACGTAACAATGCAGAATTCCAGGTATTTTCCTGAATTCCTGAACATGTTCCTTGTGCAGGAAAATGAAGGGTATTCCCTGACATATGACCACATGCTTAACGCAGACGGTTTCGGGGGCAAATATGACTCTTATTCCCGGACCTATTCCTTTAGCATAAAGGTCCATCTGCAGAGCCTGATTGCAGGGGATATAAAAAATCTTGATATGATCCTGATCCCTGGCAAAACGAATCAAACGGTCAGCAGGGGAGTGCTCTATGGCTGGAACCAGGATCCGGGTAAACGAATTCGGCTTGAAATAATTTATACAAAATTATAGATGTGCGGAATAATTGGTTATATCGGGGATAAAAACGTTTATCCCATTTTGATAAACGGACTGAAAAGACTTGAATACAGGGGGTATGATTCGGCCGGGGTCTCCATCCTGAATAAAGACCTGCGGGTATTTAAAAAACAGGGCAAGGTTTCCGATCTCGAGAATTACATCTCCGACAAGGATATTTCCGGAACCATCGGCATCGGGCATACCCGCTGGGCCACCCATGGGGAACCAAACGATATAAATGCCCATCCCCATACCTCCCGGAACGGACATTTCGTAATCATCCACAACGGCATCATCGAGAATTATTCAATCCTGAAAAAAAGACTCATTGATCGCGGCTATACCTTCACCAGCGAAACGGACACAGAAGTCCTGGCCAACCTGATTGAGTATATATACCTTAAGGGAAAGGTGACGGCAGAAATAGCAGTTAGACTGGCACTGACAAAGGTTGTCGGGGCATACGGACTGGTCATACTCTGCCGCGAGGAACCCGATAAACTCATTGCTGCCCGCAAGGGGAGTCCCCTGGTGATCGGCATCGGCGACAATGAATATTTCCTTGCCTCGGATGCCACTCCCATTGTGGAGTACACCAAAAGCGTCGTTTACCTGAATAACGATGATGTGGCCATAATCAAAAAAAATGAGCTGATCCTGAAGACCGTTAGCAATGCCACCCTGAAACCGAAGGTACATAAACTTGACCTGGATATCGGAGCAATTGAAAAACAGGGATTTCCCCATTTCATGCTTAAGGAGATATTTGAGCAGCCGGGATCCATCCAGGACACCTTCCGTGGAAGGATAAGTCCAGACTTAAAAGACCTCCGCCTCGGGGGATTATTCGATGTGCTGCCTCGCCTTATCGAGGCGAAGAGGGTCATTATTATCGGGTGCGGTACTTCGTGGCACGCGGGACTCGTGGGAGAATACCTCTTTGAGGATCTTGCAAGGCTTTCGGTCGAGGTTGAATATGCGAGCGAGTTCAGGTACCGGAATCCCCTGATCAACAAAGAAGATGTAGTCATTGCCATAAGCCAGAGCGGTGAAACAGCTGATACCCTCGCGGCTATACAGCTTGCAAAGGATTCCGGAGCGCTGGTCCTGGGAATATGTAATGTCGTCGGCTCCAGTATCCCCAGGGAAACGGATGCCGGAGTATATACTCACGCGGGACCAGAAATCGGGGTGGCTTCAACAAAGGCCTTCACGGCCCAGGTTACCGTTCTTGCCATGATGGCCATCCTGATTGGAAAAAAAAGAGGGGTTCTGTCAGAGAAAACGTTTGAGGGACTGATCCGGGAACTTAACCAGATCCCCTCCAAACTGGAATACCTGCTGACTTTTAACGACAAATACAAGGAGATAGCCAGATTATACATGGAGGCTAATAATTTCCTCTACCTGGGACGCGGCTATTTCTTCCCCGTAGCCCTGGAAGGGGCGCTCAAATTAAAGGAGATCTCGTATATTCATGCCGAGGGTTACCCTGCCGCGGAAATGAAACACGGCCCTATTGCGCTGATTGATGAGAAAATGCCTGTCGTTGTGATTGCTGCCAAGGATAAATCGTATGACAAGATCGTCAGCAATATCCAGGAAGTCAAGGCCCGGAACGGGATCGTTATTGCCATTGTATCCGAGGGGGATGAGATCATAAAGGGAATGGCAGACCATGTGCTTGAAATCCCGCATGCGAATGAAAAAATTGCCTCCCTTCTGGCTGTGGTACCTCTTCAGCTCCTGTCCTATCATATTGCCGTTCTGCGTGGCTGTGATGTAGATCAGCCCCGCAACCTTGCCAAATCAGTAACGGTAGAATAATCATCTGATTCAGGCATTTCCAATTCCTCTCTGCTTTTTGCGCGGTAACGCAAAAAAAGATTCGTCATTTGGAAATGCCTGAATAAAGAATGTAACTTATGCTCCTAGCGTTTTTTATACTGCAGGTCGTAGTATTTGGCGTAGTCACCGGATAACACGTTATCAAGCCAGTCCTGGTTCGAGAGGTACCAGTCCACCGTCATCGCAAGTCCCTCTTCAAAACTCACCGTAGGTTCCCATCCCAGGTCTTCCTTGATCTTGCCTGCATCAATGGCGTAACGCAGGTCATGCCCGGCGCGGTCCTTCACAAACTCGATCAGTCCCTCTGAAGTTCCGGACGAACGGCCAAGCCTGTCATCCATGACACTGCACAGCAGTTTGATCAGATCAATGTTCATCCATTCGTTGTTCCCGCCGATGTTGTAGGTTTCCCCGTTCTTACCCTTATGAAACACCCGGTCAATGGCCTCTGCATGGTCTCCCACATACAGCCAGTCCCTCACGTTTTCCCCCTTACCGTAAATGGGCACCGGGTTATTGTTTTTTATGTTGTTAATGGACAGGGGGATGAGTTTTTCAGGGAACTGGTTGGGGCCGTAATTATTTGAACAGTTAGACAGCACAACCGGCAGCTTGTAGGTATGGTGGTATGCCCTTACCAGGTGATCGGAACTTGCCTTGGAAGCGGAATAGGGGCTTCTTGGATCATAGGCGGTAGTTTCAAGGAAGAGTCCTTCGCTCCCCAGGGAGCCATATACCTCATCGGTGGAAATATGATAGAAAAGTTTCCCTGCAAAATCTTCTTTCCATGTACCCCGGCATGCATTCAGGAGATTGACCGTGCCGATTATATTGGTGCTGACAAAGGCAAGAGGATCAAGTATGGAACGGTCAACATGCGATTCCGCTGCAAGATGAATAACGGCATCCGGCCGGTGCTCCGCAAACAGAGCATTGATGAATTCAGCATCGACAATATCCCCCTTGATAAAGGCATAATTGTGCAGGTTTTCCAGGTCTTTCAGGTTCTCAAGGTTGCCTGCATATGTAAGCGCATCCAGGTTCAGGATCCGGTATTCCTGGTACCTGTTCGCAAAAAGCCTGACCACATGTGAACCGATAAATCCGGCCCCCCCTGTAATAACGATCGTTTTCTTCATCTGCATCATTTATGAAAACAGGTTGGTAAAATGAAGCCTTATTTTCAGTTTAATGGCTGAAAATTCAGCGAATTTTATCAACCTGTTTGATTCCTTAAATATTGTTCCCATTTCCAGGCGGAACGTAAAGTATCTTCAAGCGAGGTGCCGGCTTTCCAGCCGAGTACCTTGTTGGCCAGGCCTGTATCGGCATAAACCTGCTCCACATCCCCATCCCGCCGGTCAACAACCCTGTATTTGAATTCAACGCCCGTGGCATTCACGAAGGAATTGATGATCTCAAAAACAGATAGTCCCTTTCCGGTACCCAGATTGAAAATTTCCAGTTTGCTTTTGTTTTTACCTTCAAGCAGACGCCCGATCGATACAAGATGGGCACGGGAAAGGTCCACAACGTTAATGTAATCCCTGATGGCCGATCCGTCCGGGGTATT
>CBFDEE010000106.1:0-7952 GCA_965603745.1 uncultured Bacteroides sp.
TTATTTCATAAAATTTAGACGGTGGGTAGGGGGGGCTTTTTTTCAATGGTTCTGTATGTGTCCGGTCCATCCACGTGCTTATGAAGAATATGCCAGCATTATGGTTGCGATGATGCATATGAGCATACCGGCAAGGTTGATGCGGGACAGGCGCTCCCTGAACAGCATGACCCCCAGGAGCACGGAAAGGGCCACAATGCCGATGTTATTTATTCCGAATACCACCGAACTGTCGATGGATCCCCACCGTGGATGCCTGTAGTTCAGGGTTCTGACAAGAAAATAGATAGACCCGAAATTTACGAGTCCGAGCAATACCCCCCATACAAGTACCCTGAAGCTGAAAAGGGATTTCAGACGTTCCCTGTCCCCCAGGCTGATCAGGATGCCGTTCAGGGCAGATATCCCGAAAAGAAGGGCCGTGAACAGGGACAGGTTCCGGTCCGAAACATATTCATACTGGGCAAGTTTGACCAGGGAATCGACGATGCCCATCCCGGCAAACAGGATCAGGGGGAGGTAGAGCAGGGAGGGATCCGTTTTTCCTTCCCTTTTCTTATAGATGGTAAGAAGCAATCCGGGCAGGGCCAGTATGATGCCCATGGCTTTGATGAGGCTGATGCTGTCCGAGGGATCATAAAGGATGGAAAAGGCGATGGGGAATATAACCGACATCTTGCCTGCAATCGTTGTGACAGCCATGCCCGCTTTCTGGGAAGATCTTGCCACAACGAAAAACATAACGATAAACAGCGTCCCGATAATGGCGGCAAGAATGTAGAATGGCAGGGCATAGTCCCATTCCCGGCTTCCCATCCCTCCGCTGATAGCGAATCCAAGGAATGAGGCGGTGATATAATTAATGACAATGACCGGAAAGGTCTTCACATCCTTCCTGTCAATTAACCTGAATATCAGGAATATCCCGGTGGAACTCAGGATGCTGAGCAGAAGACAGGTCATCGGGTTGCTATCTCAATGAAAGCAGAATGATGGAATATCAAATTTTTAGCTTCTTTTCGATCTCGTCAATCTGGATGCGGAAGCGCTTGTCGGTTTCGATCAGGTTATTGACGGTCTTGCAGGCATGAAGTACCGTGGCATGGTCCTTTCCACCGATCTGGGAGCCGATGGTGGCCAGCGAAGCCTTGGTGAGGTTCTTGGAAAAGAACATGGCAACCTGCCTGGCCTGTACGATCTCCCGTTTGCGTGTTTTTGACTGGATCTGCTCAATGGGAATGTTGAAATAATTGCATACCACCTTCTGGATATAATCGATACTGATCTCACGCTTGGTATTCTTTATGAGCTTGTCGATCATATCCTTGGCAAGTTCCAGGGTGATCTCCTTCTTGTTAAGGGTGGACTGGGCCAGCAGTGAGATAAGGGCCCCTTCCAGTTCCCTGATATTGTCCGTGATATGGGTGGCGATATATTCCACGACCTCATCGGGAAGATCAATCCCGTCCTTATAGGTTTTCTTTTTCAGGATGGCCATCCTCGTTTCGAAATCGGGTATCTGAAGGTCGGCGGATAAACCCCATTTGAATCGGGACAGCAGCCTTTGCTCCAGCCCCTGCAGCTCGACGGGAGGTTTATCCGAGGTAAGTATCAGTTGTTTCCCTGACTGGTGCAGGTGATTGAATATGTGAAAGAATGCATCCTGTGTTTTTTCTTTGCCGGCGAATTCATGGACATCATCGATTACCAGGACATCGATCATCTGGTAGAAGTGAATGAAGTCGTTCTTGTTGTTGTTCCGGATGGAATCCACGAATTGTGTCTGGAATTTATTCGCATTGACGTAAAGGACCGTCTTGTCCTGATACTTTTCCTTGACCTGTATCCCTATGGCCTGGGCAAGGTGGGTTTTTCCAAGTCCCGATTCCCCGTAGATCAGAAGGGGATTGAAGGCCGTACCGCCTGGATTGTCAGCCACCGCATACCCGGCAGAACGGGCTAGCCGGTTGCAATCCCCTTCAACAAAATTCGTGAAGGAATTCTCGGGATTCAGCATCGGATCGATGTTCAGCTTTTTCAGTCCGGGGATGATAAAGGGATTTTTAATCGTCGTCCCTTCAGAATCAATTGGCACTGAAACGGGCTTGTTTTTCAGCTCTTTCTGGTTCCTGGCGGGTAGCTTTACCGTATAGGGCTTGGTACTGGAATACCCGTTGTTCTCCATGACCACGCTATACTCGAGTTTGGCATCGAATCCCAGTTCCTTGCGTAAAACCTTCCTCAGAATATCTATATACTGTTCTTCCAGGTATTCATAAAAGAAAGGACTAGGCACCTGGATGGTAAGGATATTCTTTTCGAGTTTCAGAGGAACGATTGGTTCGAACCAGGTTCGGTAACTAATCGAGGGTACATTGTCTTTAATGATTTTAAGACATCTGTTCCAAACCGTTTCGTGCATCAGAGAGAAAAATTTTATTTGATTACTATGATATTAATCTGTCACTTAAGGATTAGCTAAGTTTGTGAAAAAAAAAATAAAAAAAAAGTGCTTTTAGACTTGACTTTTTGGAAAAGAACATATCAAGTTTATTATCAGTCTTTTAAAAACGGAAAAAATGACAAAAAAAAGCAACCAGCAGGTAGTCAGCTAGTTATGGATATTCAACCTTAATAAATTGTAACTTAATTGTTTATCAAATATTAACTGCACTTAAATGATAAACCGGAACCAAAGATTGGTACTTTTTATCAAATAAATGTATGAATTGGTCAAATCAAAAAGTGCATTAAAATCAGATTCCGGCAGATCCTTACTTATTCTTAATCCTTTTTATTCGATTTGCCGAAGACCGAAACGTTAATATACTTTTTTGGATTCTCCTGCAGATCCTTCAGAAGCAGATCAAGTTCCGCAGAAAGGGAAGAAAGATTATGGTAAAGGGTATCGTTATTGACAAGCATTCCGATGGTCCCTTCCCCCCGGTTGATTTTCTCCATGATCTGGCGGGTTTCTTCGAGGGTACGGTTTGTGTTGTTTATGGCCTGTTTCAGTTCCGAGCCGGCGATCGAGTCTGTTATGGATTCCATATTGTTTATGCTTGCGGCAAGGCTTTCATTCTGTTCCCTGAGGTTCCCGGTTATGGATTCAAGATGCCCGATTAACCGGCTCAGATCTCCGTCATCAGCCAGCATATTCTCGACACCGTCGATACTGTTTTCCATTTTGTTGATGGAGGATTTAATGAGGTCAGAGCTCTCCCTGTCAAAGGCAGATGCCAGGGCTGTCATGAGTGAATCAAGAGTCACTATCAGGTTTTCGGTCTTTTCTTTCAGGGGTGTGAGCTGCTGTTCAAGCTGGGCAGTCAGGCCGGCTTTCAGGAGGGTGGCCAGGGTATCTCCCGGCTGGTGGTCCAGATCAGAATCACCAAGGCTGATCCGGATGGCTTTTGTGCCCATGAAATCGGCGTCATAGAGTATGGCAGTGGACGGGGCGGTGAGTTTGTATTCCTTTTCGATGCCCAGGGTTATGGTCAGGGAATTGCTACCATCCTTATTGAAAGTAATGTTTTCAACCTGGCCGACTTTGTACCCGCTGATAAAGATCTTGCTGTTTTTTTCGAGTCCCCCGATATTACTGAAAACAGCATAATACGTGTCCGTTCGCTTCAGTATATTCCTTCCCTTGAGGAAATTCAGTCCCCAGATAGTAGCCGCAATGGCAAGGGTGATAATGATGCCTATTTTGATTTCGCTGGAAAATCTCATGCTTGCAAAAACAGGTGAACTAAGGTAGTTAATTATTTTGTTTGCGGGCTTCCGAAAGGGGAATAATTTTACCGGCCCGGACGGCGATCACAAAGGCCCCGGGAAAGGATTCCTGTACACCTGAAACCATCCCGGAGATCTGCTGGAAAGAAGAGGATTTGCCTACCGCATATTTGTACAGGTTGTTGGCCTTGAATTCGGCCACATGCCCGTAATCAGAAAATCTGACATCGTCCAGTGACCTGCTCTGGGTCGTGGTGAATACCTGTATCATGTAGTAGGTGCTGTTATCGGTTTTCATTCCCGGTTCCGTGGCGTCCGTCAGGACCGTTTCGGGACGCTCTTCCCTTGGCGGGATCTTTTCGCCGAGTGCGGCACTGTTACTTTCTATATTCCGTTTATAGTCTCTGAAGGCCCTGAAGATCGCCGAGGCAAGGTATTCCTGTCCCTGTTCTGACATCAGGTACCTCTCTTCCGAAGAGTTGGTAAGGTACCCGGTTTCAATGAGAACCGATGGCATGGTGGTTTTCCAAAGGACCAGGAACCTTTCCTGCTTTACTCCTCGGTCATTTCGCCTGGCCCTTTCCCTGAACTGGTCCTGTACCAGGTCTGCAAATTCAATACTCTGATGGGTGTAGGTCTTCTGTATCAGGTTAAATATGATATAGGATTCTGAAGAATTCGGATCGAAGCCTTCATAATTGGTGGTATAGTCCTCCTCAAGCGTTATGACCGAGTTTTCCTTCATCGCCACCTGCAGGTTCCGGGCATCGTTTGAGGTTCCCATTGTATATGTTTCTGCCCCGTAGGTTCTCGGATTGGTCCACCAGTTTGCATGTATTGAAATGAAAAGGTCGGCATGGTTCCGGTTTGCTATATCCGCCCTTTCATGCAATTCAATGAATTCATCCTTTTTCCGGGTATAGATCACCTTGACATCGGGTATGTTCTTTTCAATGTACTCTCCAAGTTTCAGGGCAATTGCCAGGACAATATCCTTTTCCCTGGCCTTTGAACCGACAGCACCCGGATCATGTCCCCCGTGACCGGCATCCAGCACCACGATATCCAGTTTGTCCCCGGGCTCATCCGTTGCCCCTGCAGACAGAATGAAAATTAAGCTGAATGCAGATATAAGAATCAGGAGTAAAAACCGTTTATTCAACAGTGTTTTCAGGCATTGAATTCCCATCAAATCTCGTTTAATTTGATTAGTTTTAAGGGTTTTACTACAACGTAATCTGTACAAAATTAGCATATATAAGTTGTATACAAAACGGCTGCAAATTCTTTTATTCACACTGGTATTCTCAGCAACCGGGTTTTATGCAACGGCACAAAATCCGGCCGCTGAACAGGATTCTGCTGCATTCAGCCCTGACACCACCGGTATGGATGAACCACTCGTGGTGCCCCTGATCAACATAGATACCCTGCCGCAGACCCTTGTTGATTCCATGCTCGGCCGTCCCACCTCCGAACCCGATACCCTGCACGATGCCGGTGTGAAACAGGCCGTTGATGCTCCCGTCACTTATTCCGCCGATGACTCCATTGTTTATTCCATCCAGGAACAAAAAGTATACCTTTTTGATAAGGGGCATATAGAGTATAAGACCATTACCCTTGATGCAGCCTATATTGAATTCAACATGGGCAATGAAGCGGTGTTTGCTACTGGGGTTTTCGACAGCCTCGGAAAGGAGACCGGGAAACCCGAGTTCTCGGAAGGCTCCGAGAATTTCCAGGCAAGAAGGATCTCCTATAATTTCAGGACCAAAAAGGGGATCATCACGGACATTTTTACCGAGCAGGAAGGGGGCTATCTTCACAGTGAGATCACCAAGCGCCATCCGAATGGCCATATACACATGAGGAGGGGAAAGTATACTACCTGCGATGCCGAGCACCCCCATTTCTATATTGCCCTGTCCAAGGCAAAATCCATTCCCCATGATAAAATCATATCCGGTCCCGCATACATCGTGCTGGAGGATGTTCCACTGCCGATCGGCATACCCTTCGGTTTTTTTCCCTCCAACCAGATCAACCAGTCCGGATTCCTTCTTCCCACTTACGGGGAGGAGGAGAGGAGGGGATTTTACCTGCGGGGCGGGGGATTCTACTTTGCCCTCAGTCAGTATTTTGACCTGGCCGTGACCGGGGATATTTTCACCAACGGGACATGGGGGGTGAGAACCAGTTCAAGCTACAAGAAAAATTACAAATTCGGATTTAACTATTATGAAAATATTTCTGGTGAAGAGGGACTGGAAAATTACCAGAAGACAAAGGATTTTGCAGTCCGGTGGTCACATTCCCAGGACAGCAGGGCAAATCCCAACCAGAGCTTCCGGGCCAGCGTCGATTTCAGTACCACTGCCTATGACCAGAACCACCAGCGTAACATCAATAACGTACTGAGAAGCACGAAGCGGTCCAGCATATCCTATTCAAGGGTATGGCCGAACTCGCCGTTCAATCTATCAGGAAGCATGGAGGCTACCCAGAACAGTCTTACGAGGACGGTGGATATGAACCTGCCCTCATTGAATTTCAATATGAATCGTATTTACCCCCTGAAAAGGAGGAAGGCAAGCGGTGCCAGCAGATGGTATGAAAAGCTGACGGTCAGTTATTCGGCCACCCTGGCGAATAAACTCAGTGCCCAGGAGGATTCGCTTTTCCAGAAGACGACTTTGTCGGATTTCAACAACGGATACCAGCACTCCATCCCGGTGAGCCTGCCGGTCAACTTCCTGAATTTTTTTACATTCTCACCAAACATGAGGTATAACGGGGTCATATTTACAAAATCCATACATCCACGCTTCTTTGCAGGTGCCGAGAATCCCAGCGGCAGCATGGCAGATACGCTGATAATTGATACCATCCAGGGACTAAACTACGCGCATGCCATAGTGCCCAGTGTCGGACTCAGCTTTACCCCGAAGATATTCGGCATGTACAATTTCAGGGAAACTTCCCGGGTCGAGGCCATCCGGCATGTTATGTCACCCAGCGCCAGCCTGAGTTTTACTCCGGATATGAAAGGCATCGTCCCGGATTATTATCAGGAAGTGGTCATCGATTCGAACGGGAATACCCGCGTCTATCCCAGGTATGACCAATCGATCTACCGAACGCCCGTGCCTTCCGGGAGACAGGGATCGGTGAATCTGAACCTGAACAATAACATCGAGATGAAGCTCAGATCCCGTTCGGATACCTCTGATGAAACAACCAAGGTTAAGATCCTTGATAATCTGAAATTCAGCTCGAACTACAATATTTTCAAGGATTCCCTGAAATGGGCCCCCATCCGGATGAGTGGAAACACGGCCTTCTTCAAGAGAAAACTGAATTTCCGCTTCGGCGGAACATTCCAGCCCTATTCGTATTACATGGATGAGAACGGCCGGGCCTATAATATCGACAAGGCTTTTCTGACAACACATAAAAAACTGTTCCGGATCACCAGCCTTGATTTCTCGGTGGGCATGAATTTCCGGTCCGGACAGGACAAACAGGATTCTGATGAAGGCCAGCTTGATCTGGCCAATGATCCGACGGCCCACCTGGTCGATCCCACAGGTTTCGACCCGATCGCCTATGGCGCCTATGTTGATTTTGAGATCCCGTGGACATTCGGAATGGACTATAATTTCCGTTATACCAAGCCGTATGAAGATTACAATATTATACAATCGCTCCGTGTGAGGGGAGATTTCAGCCTTACCTCCAAATGGAAGATAGGCCTCAACTCGGGTTTTGATTTGAAGACCAAAAAGATCACAACCACCAATGTAAGTATCCACCGGGACCTGCATTGCTGGGAGATGCAGGTCAGCATGGTCCCCTTCGGGAAATACCGCAGTTACTCGTTCCAGATAAACATAAAGTCGGCAATCCTTCGTGACCTCATGTACGAGAAGGGGGATTCCTGGTATGATAATTTTTAAATGATCAAACATGAAAAAAGTTGTGCATACGGAAGAAGCTCCGGGTGCAGTCGGACCCTATAGCCAGGCTATACGGTGCAATGGGATGCTGTTTGTTTCCGGGCAGATCTGCCTTGATCCGAAAAGCGGGAAACTCGTGGAGGGCGGTATCAGGGAACAGACCTGGCAGGTTCTGAAAAACATCGATGCTATTCTCCGATCGGCCGGATATTTAAAAGAGGATGTGGTGAAATGCACCTGTCTGCTGAAAGATATGGAGCA
>CBFDEE010000107.1:0-7869 GCA_965603745.1 uncultured Bacteroides sp.
CATTGCAGGATTTTCCGCCTTTCTAAACAACACTCCCCTGGTTGCAGTAATGATACCCTATGTACACTCCTGGTGCAAAAGGAACGATATCTCCCCCTCTAAGTTCATGATCCCGCTATCCTATGCAGCCATCCTGGGAGGATGTGCCACACTGATAGGAACATCCACGAACCTGATCGTGAACGGGCTGCTGGTGGACCAGACCATTATTCCCGGACTTCAACCTCTGAAAATATTTGATTTCTTAGCAGTGGGTGTGCCCATGATCTTCATCGGCTGGCTGTATTTGATGTTTTTTGGTGAAAAACTGCTCCCCTCCAGGCCCGATACCATGACACAGTTTTCCCTGGGAAAGCGGGAATACCTGCTTGAAGCCAAGGTGAGGGATAAATCACCGTTGATCGGGAAGACCATCGAGGAAGCAGGTATGCGGCACAAACCGGGTTTTTATGTTGTCGAGATATGGAGGAGGGGTTATAAGATCACTGTTTTCGGAGCCGATTTTCTTCTCGACAAGGGCGATATCCTGATCTTTGCCGGGGATACCGAAGCAATTGCAGACATGATCAGCTCGGGCTCAGGCCTGGTCATCCCTGAAGTAGGGATGCTTACCCATAAGTCCCGCGCCGAAGTCGTGGAAGTGGTAGTTTCCCAGAATTCAACAATAGCCAATAAAACGGTCCGCGAGGCGAATTTCAGAAGCAAATACGATGCTGCCATCGTTTCAGTTCACAGGAACGGGGAACTGATCAAGGGCAGGATAGCTGAGGTTGTCCTCAAATCAGGGGATGTTCTTCTCCTGTTCACCGGTGAAAACTTCGTGGCTCGTACCGTTGCCACAAAAGATTTCTACTTTATTTCAAAAGTAAGGGAGATGGTCAAGCTTGAATGGTACAAGGCAGCCATTTTGCTTGGTGGTCTTATCGTTGCAATAATACTGGCAGCACTGGACTGGTTCCCTCTATTCCTCAGCCTCCTGCTGATCCTGGTCCTCTCGCTTGCCATGAAGATCACACAGCCACGTGAACTGCCCCGGGCCATCGATTATAATCTTGCCCTGATCATTGTCCTTTCCCTGGCCCTTGGTATCGCCATGGTAAAGACAGGCACGGCGGACCTTGTCGCAAACGGGGTGATACGGCTTTTCGCACCCCTCGACAAGATCGGTATACTGGCCGGTATCTACCTGATCACCACCATACTCGCCGCTTATATTACCAGCAAGGCCGCAGCTGCGATCATATTTCCCATTGCCTTGCAAACAGCAGTTAACCTGCAGCTTGACCCCATGCCATTCATCCTTGTTACAGCATATGCTTCTGCAGCCAACTTCATGACACCAGTCGGGTTCCAGACAAACCTTATGGTTTATGGTCCCGGGGGATATTCATTTAACGATTTTTTCAAAGTAGGGGCTCCGCTCACCTTACTTTACATGGCGGTGACCATAACCATATTATCACTGGTATATTTTTAATGTTCTGATATGGCCGAATCCTCCGAAATGTATCTGATGACAGCCCTGAAGGCAGCCCTGGCAGCCGGTAAATTAATTCTGGAAGTCTATGAAAAGCCGGTAATAGAAAGGGAACTTAAAGATGATGCAACACCTGTCACGGAGGCCGACCGTGCTGCCCATTCAGTAATTACTGAGCATCTTGAAGCCACAGGCATTCCTGTATTATCGGAAGAGGGCAAGGAAATTGGGTACGGGGACAGGAAGGCCTGGAAGGAATTCTGGCTGGTCGACCCGCTGGACGGGACAAAGGAATTCATCCGTAAGAACGGGGAATTTACGGTGAATATCGCCCTTATTGAGGGAAGTAAGCCTGTGCTCGGAGTACTGTATGCACCCCTGCTCGATATTATGTATTTTTCCGGCAGGGAGGCCGGGGCATTCCGTATGAAGGATTTTTCAAAGAAATGGACGGATGCCGACCGGGCGCAGAACCTTTTTTCAATGGCCAGTTCCCTGCCGCTGAAGGATGAGAACAGGCCATACTGTGTCGTGGCAAGCCGCTCACACAGGAACAGGCATACCAGGCGTTTTATCAAGGGACTTGAGAAAATACATCCCGATCTGGAAATTGTTTCACGCGGATCAGCCCTGAAATTCTGCCTGGTTGCGGAAGGATCCGCGGATGTCTATCCGCGTTACGGTCCCACCTGGGAATGGGACAGCGGAGCGGGACATGCAATCGCGGAAGCGGCAGGCTGCCGGGTCAGCCTGCATGACCGGGACGAACCGCTGGTCTATAACAAGGAGAATCTGCTGAATCCCTGGTTTATCGTGATCCGGGACCGGGTTACCGGAAAACCCTGACTCCTTTGTCCCCTGCGGACGTTGCCCAGGCCCTCAGCATGCCAGCCGTATTGAATTCCATGGCTATATTGCCGTCCCTGTCCACACAGATCACTCCGCCTTTTCCCCCTGCGGGTTTTAGTTTATTGTGGATTACCTCCCTGGCTGCTTCTTCAACGCTCAGGCCTTTGTATTCCATTAATGCAGAAATGTCATGCCCGACCGTAAAACGCATGAAGAATTCCCCGTGGCCCGTCCCCGAAACCGCACAGCTGTTGTTGCTGGCATAATTACCGTGACCAATGATGGGGGAGTCCCCGATCCTTCCGAACCTTTTGTTTGTCATTCCCCCTGTTGATGTTCCCGCAGCCAGGTTGCCGTCCATATCCAGGGCCACACATCCGACGGTACCGTATTTCTCAACTTCCTCCTTTTCCAGCTGTTTCTGCAGGTCATTCCATCTCTTTTCCGTATAGAAATATCCGGAATCTACGATCATGACGCCTTGCGACGCTGCAAACAGGGAAGCCCCGGAACCCATCATCAGGACATGCGGTGATTTTTCCATAACGGCCCTGGCGGCGGTGATGGGATTCCTGATGTCGCCCACCCCGGTTACGCCACCTGCATTCAGCGTGCTCCCATCCATAATGCAGGCATCCAGTTCATTCTTGCCCTCATGGTTGAATACGGCTCCCTTCCCGGCATTGAACAGCGGGGAATCCTCGAGGATCCTGACAACCTCTTCTACTGCATCCAGGCTGCTGCCACCGGAAGCCAGGATATGTATGCCCTTCTCAAGGGCTTCCGTAAGTTTTGATTCAATGGCCGCGGCCCTCTCGGGCGAGATATAATCCGGATGTATATTACCGGCACCTCCATGGATCACAATGGAGTATTCAGGCCTATCCTGGCCGTATACCCCAAGGAATGCCAGCATGAATACGGAAATGATAAGGATCTTTTTCATCGGAACAGGATTTACAGGCCTAATATAATAAAAAGGCCGTCCCAATATAAGATGAGACGGCCCTCTTTTGAAAATGATCTGAATTCTATTCGTTAAGCTTCACATTACCGTATTTGGTATGTACACTGACTTCGGCGGCCGGATCGGAATCGCTTCCTACCGTTCCGTACACCTTCATTGAGGTGTTTTCCTGGATCCTGCTCACATTGCCTGTCTCATGATAATATATCTTGCTGTAGTCTGCTTCACCATCAAGTTTATAGGAGGCAGCTTCATCCAGGCCTATTTTATAGGTTCCGTATTTCGAATTTATATTGATCCCTTCAAAACTAGCGGGCATGTATGCGATGTTGACATTCGTATACTTCGTTTCTGCTTCCAGTTTTTTGCTTAATTCATCTGCCCTGATGGTAGAATAGCTGGTGTTGACAACGAGATTTGACAACTTGCCGAAGGAATAATTGTCGTATTTTCCCTCGATGACAACGGAACTGGCCTCTTCAATGCCGAGCTTCATATACGAGGTATAGGCAATTATGGCCCTGGCTTTCTCGATCTCCAGGCCTGAATATTTAATATTGGCCTTCAGCCAGTTGCATTCGTCGATGCTGCTTCCGCTGGCATATGCAAGGTTCACTGTGTTCAGTGGCTTGACATTGCCCCTGGTGAATTTGTGTGCCGTAAGCTTGCCGTACTTCAATTCTATGTTTGCATGTCCGGCTACCTCATCAATGTATACATGCCCGTACTTATTATACAGGTCGAGGTTTATATTAGCCGGCATCTGGACGGTATAGTTTATCTCAAAATCATTGCCGTTTTTCGAGTTGCCGGACCAATTGAATTTATCGTCAATTTTTGTTTCGGCTCTAACCGTATTCCCGTCCCCGGAAAACACCACATCGAGATAACTCATCATTTTTTCTGCCCTTTCCTCACTCGAATGCTTTACGGTGATGATGACATCAATCTTTATTTTTTGATTGTCCCAGTTCTGAACATCGATGTTACCATACTTGTTCCGTAGCACGAGAACGGTATTCTCATTTGCATCAAACTCCTCATGGAACTCTTTTGTCAGTTCTGCGGCATATGCCCAGATTCCTGTAACGCTGAGAAATACTCCCAGCATCAGGGCGGATTTAAACTTCTGTATTTTCATGACTCTTAAGTGTTGAATTAATTGTATTTGCTTTTTCAAGTTGTTGTATGATCTGGCCCATGATCTCCAGTTTAATCTGGTAATGTGCTATCATGGCCGAGAGAACCCTTTCGTCTGAAGGATTGGCCTGGAGATCCTTCATCAGCGATTTGAAAAGTATGTCCATCTCTTCAAGTTCTTTAAGTAACATATCATTCCGGTCCGGATCGGAAGAATTGAGACGGTCGATCTCCGAATACTTCTCGTTTATTAGGGATGTATAATAAATGCGTGCCTCAAAAAATTCACCCGGGATGATCTCCTGCAAGGGCTGCTGGCGGCTGATGTAAAATTTCCGCGCCTGTTCATATACCAGTATGCTTGATGCGGCAACCAGGAGGAGTACAGCAGCGATCCGGAGCCAGGAAGGGATGCGTGCATAAAGCGGAACCCGGACCGGGGAGAGTTTCTCCCTGAACCTGGCCATATGCCCTTCGGAAGGTTCAAAAGAATCGAACTGCTCCCTGTTTTCCCGTATGTGCTGTTCAAGTTTATTCATGGCTTTTTTAATATCTCTGCCAGTTGCTGTCTTGCCCTGGTGTACTGTGACCTGGATGTGGAACTTGAAATATTCAGTATCTGCCCGATTTCCTCATGGTCATATCCTTCAAGCAGGTACAGCGTAAGAACGATCCTGAAACCGTCGGGTAATTTCATGATGGCGTCCCGGATCTTCCCTGTATCCACTGTCATCTCTTCCCCCTGTTCATTATCGCTGATCTCGCCTGCAACTCTTTCATCCAGTGTTTCAAAGTACATTTTTTGTTTCTTGATACTGTCCAGCGAACGGTTAACAACAATTTTTTTCAACCAGGCGCCGAAGCTAACCTTTCCGCTGTAAGTATCTATCTTCTCAAAGGCCGACATAAAGGATTCCTGCATTATGTCTTCCGCTTCCACGGGGTCCTTCACAATCCTCAGGCAAGTATTATACATGGCTTTGTAATACAAACCATATATCCTGAACTGGGCCTCCCGGTCCCCTTCCTTGCATTGATCTATCAGACCCTGGTGAATGTTGGGATAGGCAGGTTCTTTTGCCATTCAATCCGTGTTAAAGACGATTAAGTTATACAGGTGCTGCAAATTACAAAAAAAATATGCAGACAACTGAGCAGACATGTAAATCCTGAATGAGGACAGACAGGCATCACCGCATCAGGATCATTCCTGAGATAACCTCGCCGGAATCATAATCGAGCTCGGAGCCGAAGGCACTGTGCGGGATCATGTTCATGAGGAAGAAAACGATGGATGCAAGCAGGACGAGCCGGGGACGGTCACGCCGGATATTCAAAGTCATGGCCAGGATCCAGAAGACCATGGCGAACAGTACTTTGTTGTCCGTAAGGTCCTGCCCGAAGGGAAATCCCGTCCAGAAAGCCCCGAATGCATATTTCTGTATCACGGGACCCAGGACAAAGCCCCCTGCAAAAAGGAATGCCACCGTCAGAATACCATACAGTTTGTATCTGCTCAGGCGGAACAGGACGTAAAGGCCCGCAATCAGCGACAGCAGCTCAGCAGCAAAAATGAATAATATATGAGGGATGAGAACCCCTGCTGGAACATCGCCCTTGAAACGTATCACTACCGGGGTCTCGTTAAGCGGGTAGGGAATGCCGTTTTTAACCATTACCACCCTGTATTCCAGTTTTCCGGCCGGTGGCTGGTGGGGCAGGAGCCCGGACAGTCCGTGGTCCTGCCGGACCATCTGAACCGTATCATAGGGATCCTCTGTTTTATATCTTTTAAAGATTATCATTCCCTCGATATCCCTGTTTTTTACCTCGATTCTGACCTCCCGGCCACCTTCTCCCCCGTGGCTGCGGGGAAGTTCAGATTCAATGGTTTGTCCAGCAATTTCCGTGGTGCATTCGACTGGGTACGTGGGACCGGTCTTCCGCTGGTATATGACCGTGGCCAGTGTTATCAAAATGGCGCTAATCCAGATTAGGGTTTTTTTCATCCTGATGCTGTTAATAATTATAACTGGACCAGCAAATCGAGCGTCTGATCTTCACGCTTTACGGTGACTACTATTATCTGCCCCTTGCTCACCTTGGAAAGCCGGTACATATAGTCGTAAATCCCGTTTATCGTTTTTCCTTCGATAGCCATTATGTAATCTCCCTTCTGCATCCCTCCGATGTATGCAGGTTTGCCGGGGGTGACAAAATCGACACGCATACCTGGAATCTCATCGTTGTCAGTAAAATCCGGCATGATGCCCAGGGCTATCCTCCGGCTGTGCCGGCCTGAATACTGTACTTTGGGACCCGCCTCCCGGAAGCTTAGGGGGCTTTCAAGGCCATCAATATACCCGGCTATATCACCGACATAATTGGAAACATCAATCATGCCTGAAATATTTATGTATTCCACATCATCCTCCGGTGTATGGTAATCCGTATGAGCTCCGGTAGTAATAAATAAAACAGGAAGGTCCTTTGCATAAAAACTGGAGTGGTCGGATGCCCCGTAACCTTCCCTGGTGGTGCTTATTTTCAGCTTGTCACTGGCCGCATGCTCCAGAACGATCTCCTCGCTTTCTGCTGCTGTCCCGATACCTCCGACCTGTAACTGCTGATCACGGAGCCTTCCCACCATATCCATATTCAGCATGATCCTGGCCCTGTCGAGAGGGAGCAGGGGATTATTCACATAATATTTGGATCCCAGCAATCCCATTTCCTCAGCTCCGAATGCGATAAAGAGGAAGGAGTTTGAAGGCCGTTCCTCCCCGCCTGCCAGCTTTTCGGCGATCTCTATCAGGGCGGCAACCCCGGATGCGTTGTCATCTGCACCATTGTGCACGCCTGTGGTATCCTGTTTCCTGGAATAACTTCCGGGTCCCCCGAAACCAAGATGATCGTAGTGAGCCCCCATAACGATATAATCATCTTTACGGACCGGGTCACTGCCTTCCAGGTAAGCAATAACATTGTAGGTCGTGGTCATGCTGGGCTTCACTTCGGCGGCTGCTTTCAGGATTGCCTCAGTCGGCATGGAAGCAGGCAGCCTTGTTTCATTAAGCCTGCTCTCAAGCGCTTCAACTGTGGTGCCGGTTTCTTCCAGCAAGTGGTCCGCTACCACCCTGCTTATGTGAATGGCAGGTATGGTAACCTTGCCCTCGCGCTTTCCAAGGCTGATCAGCTGGTCACCGGCATCAAAGGCCGGACCGCTGACAAACAGTATTCCCCCGGCTCCGAGGTCCCCTGCCACCATCGCCTTGTCCCTTTCATTGCTGAACTCATGGAAGGCAGATACGGAGCTGTCAATTTCAGGATTCCCACGCAGCACCATTACCCATTTACCGGCAACATCCATTCCTGCATAATCATTCCACTTCAGCTCAGCCCTGTCCATTTCAAAGCCATATCCGGCAAAAACAAC